>CAZGER010000072.1:0-4354 GCA_964524565.1 uncultured Chthonomonas sp.
GGCGGTACAGGACTTGAACCTGTGACCCCTACAGTGTCATTGTAGTGCTCTACCACTGAGCTAACCGCGCAGGAAGTGTCATTATGGCACCAAGGGAAATGGTCCGGGGCTTGCGGCCCCGGGCCTTTTTGTTGGTCTGGACCTGGTTGGATCAGGGCCGGACGACCCTGACGCTCCGGGTGAAGGTGAGCCTGAAGGGGACGGAGTTGTTCCTGGCGGTGAGGGACTCGGTGACGCTAAAAGACGCTGACAGCACGGTCCAGTCCGACAGGTTCGTGCCCATGTTGAAGTCCGGCTGGCCGTCGCGGCGTGCCTGAAGGACCATGAAGCCCTTGACCGGGAGGTTCGCGGCGCCACTGTAGGGTGCGCCGGTCTCCCAGTGGTTGAGGGAGAGATTCAGCGACTGGAGCTCGCCTGACGCGGTGCGCCACGGTCGGACTGTCTGGTAGAGCACGCCAAAGTGGTTGTTGGAATGGCCGTTGTTCACAAAGCCCTTCCATCCGGCGAACTGGAGCGGGGCGGGGCTCGGGTCCCTGCCGATGACGCGGTTGACGACGGTGAGGGGGGCACGTCCCTGCATGCCGAAGGCGGCCCGGAGGTCTCCGAATGCTGGGCCGACCGTCCGGTTGAAGCCGGTGGAGCCATCGACAAAGACGATGATGGCGACGGGGGTGTTGGCCGACCTTGCGACCGTGCCGGGGATTGTGAAGTCGAAGTTTTTGAACCTGCTGACCTTCATGGCGCTGAACCCGTGGCGTCCTTGGAGGGAGCGGAGGGGCCGTTGAACGAGCTCACCATCGGGGAGGCGGACCCTGAGGGTGGCGTCGTTGAGGTCCCAGAAGTCTTCGGAGGCGGTCGGTTGGTAGACCGAGCCTGTGCCCAGTCCGCTGGCGTTGGGGACGAGGCCCCCGGACGGGACGAGGGCGATCGCGACGAGTCGGTCGAGCGCTTTTGTGCCTGCGGGGACGTTGAGGGAATCGACCCTTCTGGAGCCACCGGGGACGTTGGCGAGTTTGAAGCCGGCGGTGGTGCCGTCGTCGAAGAGTGCGATGACGGACATCGGGTGGTCGGCGCGGAGGTCGTCGCCTCCGGTTAGGGTGGAGACTTCCCAGAGGGTGGCGGCGGTCTTTTCACCGGCGGGGTCGTAGCTGGGCCATTCTGCGCTTTCCCAGCTGGTTCTGAGCTCGTTGAAGCGAACGCCTATGCCGCTGGTCTGCCAGACGGGTGTCCTTCCGTTTTTGAGGGCGACGGCTTCGAGGTCCCAGGAGTCGGCGACACGGGAGTTGCCAGGTCTGGTTCCTCGGAGGCGGATCTGGAACGTTCTGACGAGGCGGAGGTTGACTTCGCGGTCGAGGCGGAGTTCGACTGACTCGGTGGTGCTTGCGCCGAAGCTGCCGATTCGGGGCGGGGTGACGCGGGCGGTGGCGAGGGTGCGGCGTTCGGCGCCGAGGAGGGAGACATTGATCTCGGTCTGGTAGTTCATCCCGGAGAGGCCGGTCGTGAGGTCCATTGTGAGGCTCCTGACGGACTGGGCTTGCGCGAGGGCGGCGAAGGTGGCGGTCAGGACCACCGCGGCTAGTTTTGACGGCTTCATAGTTGTGTCTCGATCTGTGGCGCAGGGGCCTTGCTGTCGGCCCCGGGGCGGCCGGTGGGCGTTTGCCGGATTATGGCGTCTATGCGAACATGGTGACGAGTTTTTTGGCGCTGAGCTTGGTCTTTCAGCGCGGGCAGGTGGACCGGTTCCCCTTGAGGCCCGGTGACAAGGCGCCGGTGTTTGAGCTGAAGCTGCTTGGGAAGGACGAGACGTTTGCTTTGAAGTCGAACTTTGGGAAGCGTCCGACGGTGTTGATCTTTGGTTCTTACACGTGACCGCCTTTCCGGCAGTACGCCGGGACGCTCGGCCGTTGGTACGAGCAGGACAAGGACAAGGCTGACTTTAGGATCGTGTACGTTCGGGAGGCGCACGCGACGGACGGTCGGCAGGCGCAGGCGAACGTGCGGGACGGGGTGTTGATCGCCAACCACAAGACGATGGCCGAGCGGGAGTCGGCGGCGATGCACTGCGCCCAAGACCTGGACCTGAAGATCCCGATTTTGATGGACGATATGAAGGACTCGACGGAGCGGGCGTACTCGGGTTGGCCCGACCGTCTTTATGTCGTTGACAAGGACGGTGCGGTGGCTTATGCGGGCGGGCCGGGGCCATCGGGGTTCAAGCCGAGCGAGGCGCAGGCTGCTCTGAAGCGTTTGACGAGTCAGTCAATCTGACGGAATCTGGTAAACAACCGTCATGGTTGCTTTGGTGACGATCGACGGTGCCCGTCCTGACGGGATCGCCAAGGCAGCGACACCTTGTTTGGACGAGATCGTGAAGGACGGTTCGTTCACTTGGAAGGCGAGGTCTGTGATGCCTTCGGTGACGCTTCCGTGCCACACGAGCATTTTTCGAGGGATCGATCCCCGGCACCACGGGATCACATCGAACACGCACGGGCCGTTTTTGCGGCAGTCGCCGAGCCTGTTCGACGTGGCTCACCGGGCTGGTCTGACGTGCGGGATGTTCTTTAACTGGGGGCACCTGCGCGATCTGGGTGACCCGGAGTCTGTCCACACCTCTTACTGTTGCTTGAACACGCACCTTGACGACGGCGACGCGCACGTGACGGACAAAGCGATCGAGGCGATGGGGGAGACGGACTTTGACTTTCTGTTCCTTTACCTTGGGCACACGGACTGGAACGGTCACGAGCACGGTTGGATGAGCGACGAGTACATCGACGCGATCGGGCGGGCGGACAAGTGCGTCGGACGGTTGCAGAACGCGATGTTGAAGCTGGCCAAGCCTGTCGACCTGATCGTGATCGCGGACCACGGGGGCCACGACCACGGGCACGGGACTGACTGTCCGGAAGACATGACCGTTCCTTACGTGATGTGGGGGTACCGGGTGGAGTCGGGGTACCAGATCACGCGGGACGTTTCCCTGCTGGACATTGCGCCAACGATCGCGACGTTGCTGGGGACGGAGATCCCGGAGCAATGGGAGGGTTCGGCGGTTTTGGACGCGATCCGGGACACTCCGCAGGCGAAGTTGCACCGGTCGCACACTGTTTTTGGCCTAGAGGACTGCTGAGACGAACCCGCCTGGATGGGTTCGTGCTGTTGCATAATTCCCCCGATGGCCGAACGACCAAGCTGGGACGAGTACTTCATGCAGATCGCTCACTTGGTCAAGACCAGGGCGACGTGCCCGAGGCGCCAGGTCGGTGCGGTGATCGTGCGTGACCGTCGGATCTTGGCGACGGGATACAACGGGGCTCCGCGTGGGCTCGCGCACTGTCCTTCTGGGGGTCAGGACCACGACTGGCCGGCGGGCTGTCTGCGGGCTGGGCACTGCATTCGATCGCTGCACGCGGAGCAGAACGCGCTTTTGCAGGCGGCGATGATCGGGGTGCCTTGCGACGGGGCGGGGATGTACGTGACGTGCCAGCCATGCAACACATGCGCAAAGATGATCATCAACGGCGGGATCCGGTCGGTGGTTTACGAGGGTGACTACCCGGACGATTTTTCGCTCGAGCTTTTTCGTGACAGTGGGATCGAGGTGTGCCGGTTCGTCGACGGCCGTCTTGAGAAGATAGGAACTTCTGTTTGAGTCTGCCTTTGTTAGCTTCGATAGGTGGTTGGCAAAACTTTTTGCCGGGGTTTAGGGCACCGCTTGCGGCGGGTGTGCTGAGCGGAGCCTTCGTGCTGGTTTTGACGCCTTTGGTGATGAGGCTGGCGGTGAAGCACGGTGCGGTCGACGACCCGACGCGGGACGAGCGTCGCGTCCACACGCAGACGACCCCGAGGTGGGGTGGGATCGCGATCTATGCGGCTATCGTCCTGGCGCTGGCAGCGATCTTGCCGTTCGCGTTTCCGGTGAAGCCGTTCCCGCCCTACTTGGCGGGGATCTTGATCGCGGGGGCGCTCATTGTTGTGATGGGGGCGTTCGACGACCTGCGGCAGTACTCGGCGAAGATCCAGCTTGGTTACCTGCTGGTGGCGGGGATCGGGGTGCAGTTTTTGTTCGACGGAGTTGGGCGGGTGCAGATCCAGGGGATCACTATCCCTGCGCCGGGGCCGGGTACGGGTTGGCTCGACTTTGGGATATGGGCGGTGCCCTTGACTGCGGTGTACATCTTTGTCGTGACGAAGACCATGGACACGATCGACGGGATCGACGGTCTGGCGGGGGGGATCGCGGCGATCGCGGCGACGACGCTCTCTGTCATCGCGACTTTGGAGGGCCAGCCACGGGTGGCTTTGATCGCCATGGCGATCGCGGGGGCGTCGATCGGTTTTTTGCGCTACA
>CAZGER010000072.1:4364-7787 GCA_964524565.1 uncultured Chthonomonas sp.
CATGCTGGCATCGATTTCGATCGTGGGGGCAATGAAGACGGCGGCGACCTTGGCTGTTTTGATCCCGATGTTGGTTTTCGCGGTGCCTTTGTTCGACGCTGGGTTTGTGGTCGTGCGGCGGATCTTGAGCCGTCAGCCGATCACGCAGCCGGACAAGCGGCACCTGCACCACACGCTCTTGGGCAAGGGGTTCACGCAGCGGCAGGCGGTGTGGATCTTGTACCTGGCGGCGATCGGTCTTTCTGGCCTGATGATGGTTTTGGTGAAGAAGCTTGGCTAAGCCTGTCGTGGTGTTCGTGGTGGGGACGCGGCCTGACGCGATCAAGACGGCGCCGGTGGTGCGGGCATTTTTGACCTATCGGTCAGAGGTTGAGACCGTGTTGGTGGCGACGGGGCAGCACAGGGAGATGCTGGCGCAGGCTTTGGAGGTTTTTGAGCTGCGTCCGGACGTGGACCTGGACGTGATGGAGCACGGTCAGACTTTGGCGGGTGTGACGAGCAAGGTCCTTTCCGGCTTGGACAGGGTGATCTCTGAGGTCGGGCCCTCGTGCGTGTTCGCACAGGGGGACACGACGACGACTTTCGTCGCTGGTCTGGCTTCGTTCTACCGGAAGGTGCCTTTTATGCACATCGAGGCGGGGTTGCGGACGGAGACGGTGTGGGACCCGTTCCCGGAGGAGTTCAACCGGCGGGCGGTGGCTCTGTTCGCAGACTGCCATTTTGCGCCGACACGGTGGTCGGCGGACAACCTTTTGCGTGAGGGGGTCGATCCGGGTTCGGTGTTTGTGACGGGGAACACGGGGATCGACGCTGTCCGACACGTTGCGTCGGCGAGCCAGGCGAGGTGGTACGAGGACCATTCGGGGCCGGTCGTTTTGTTGACGACGCACAGGCGGGAGAACTGGGGCGACCCGCAGAGGAGGATCGCTGAGGCGGCATTAGAGGTTTTGGAGAGGTTTCCGGACGCACTCCTTGTGGCGGCGATGCACAGGAACCCTGTCGTGCGGCAGGTTTTGGAGGAGGTGCTGGGCAAGCATCTTAGGGCCGACCTGATCGAGCCGCCAGACTATGGCGACTTTGTGAAGCTGATGCAGAGATCGACGCTGATTTTGACGGACTCTGGCGGGGTGCAGGAGGAGGCTCCGGCGTTCGGGGTTCCGGTGTTGGTCCTTCGGGAGACGACGGAGCGTCCTGAGGGGGTGACGGCGGGGACGGCGAAGCTGGTGGGGACCGATAAGCGTGTGATCGTGGAGGAGGCGAGCCGGTTGCTTTCTGACCCAGCCAGCCATGCGGCGATGGCGCAGGCGGTGAGCCCCTACGGAGACGGCGCGGCGAGCGCGAGGATACGGTCTGTGACTTTGCGGCGGCTGGGGATCGAGACTGAGGAAGTAGCGATGTGGAGCTGATCCGCGCCGTTGTTTACGGGCTGATCCAGGGCCTGACGGAGTTTCTGCCGATCAGCAGCAGCGGTCACGTTTTTTTGCCGGAGACGTTTTTTGGGTGGAGCGACCCGGGGGCGGGGTTCACGGCGGTGATCCAGCTTGGGACACTGCTGGCGGTGTTGATCTATTTTTGGAAGGACATCGTTGCGACGGCGGTCGGGTTTTTTGGCGGTCTGGCGAGGAAGGAGCTTAGGCAGGAGCCGGGTTTCCAGCTTGGGTTGGGGATGCTGGTGGGGACCATCCCGGTGATGGTGGTGGGGCTTGCCCTTGAGGACGCGATCGACACGACTTTCCGGTCGGCGTGGATCGTGGCGGGGGCGCTTGCGGGGTTCGGGCTACTGATGGGGGTGGCGGACAGGTTCGGGAAGCGGGAGAAGCCGGTCGAGGCTTTGCGGGTGAGGGACCTTTTTGTGATGGGGCTGTGGCAGTGCCTTGCGTTGATCCCTGGATCGAGCAGGAGCGGATCGACGATCACGGGGGCTTTGTTCGGGGGGTTCGACCGGACGGCGGCGGCGAAGGGTTCGTTCATGCTGTCGATCCCGAGCATTTTGGGGTCGGGATTTTACAAGCTGTACAAGGAGCGTCACGACCTTTTGGGGGCGGGGGCGGTGCCGACGCTGGTTGCGACGGTGGTGGCGTTCGTTTCTGGGTGGGTGGCGATCGCCTGGTTGATGCGTCTGTTGCGGGAGCGCGGTTTGACCGTGTTTGTGGTCTATCGGCTGGTGTTGGCGGGGGTGATCGTTGTGCTGTTGGTCACTCAGGCGGGGCGATGAGGTTTTTGAAGCGCAAGGACCGCGGGCCGAAGGTTTATCCGACGCGGATGGTGGTGGGTCTGGGGAACCCTGGCCCTGAGTACAAGGGAACCAGGCACAACGTCGGGTTCGAGGTTGTGGAGGCTTTGGCGAGGCGTCACGGGGGGCAGATCCGGACGAGCCGGTCCAACGCTCTGCTGTGCGAGGCGGAGATTTTGGGTGTGGCGGTGGCGGTTGTGAAGCCTTTGACGTTTATGAACCTTTCGGGGCAGGCTGTGCGGGCTCTGGCGCGGCACTACAACATTGATCCGGCGGGGATTTTGGTGATCGCGGACGATTTGGACCTGCCGGTGGGCAAGGTGCGGATGCGGGCCCAGGGTGGGACGGGCGGGCACAACGGGCACAAGTCAGTCTCGGCGAGTCTCGGGAGCCAAGAGTATCCGCGGATCAGGATCGGGATCGGGAGCTCGGGGGAGGTTGTCGACCATGTTTTGAGCCGGTTCACTCCGAACGAGCGGGGGTTGATCGAGGACGGTATCGGGCGTTCGGTGGACGCGGTGGAGTCTTGGCTGACGGACGGGATCGACGCGGCGATGCGGCTGGCGAACGGCCCGGGGGACTAGACGAAGAGGGCTTCGACGGCTTTGTCGGAGTAAGTGTGCTGGGGGGCAAGGACGACGATCCGGCCGGGTCTTTGCGACCAGACGGACTCTGTCTTGCCGAGGAAGGAGTAGTAGATGTGGTAGCCCTCTGTTTTGTGGCACCAGCGTGAGGTTCCGAGCCCTGTCCTGACGACGGCGTAGTGTCCTGGCGGGATATCGATGTCGTCTTGGACGACGACCGCGAAGGGCGCACGGTCGGGGGACTCCATCGTTTCGGGATCGAGGAGGGCGTGTCCGCGCAGGTTGACGCGCATGCTCCCTTGGTTTTGGAGCACCACGAATTCTGACGATGGGTCGTCGCTGCGCTGGATCCCTACGATGCGAATCATTCTTGCGATAACTCAACGACGGGCCATGCGGGCCAGATGTTGCGCTCCTTGCCCACAAGTTATACCTTTCTGTGGTGGCAAAATTACTGGGCTGATTATTGGCCGGGGCTTTTTTCCAGGGCGAGGATGGCTTTGTCGAGGAGGGCTGAGAGTTGGGCGGCCTGTTTTTCTGAGAGGCCGGCTTGGAGGAGGTCTTCGGTCTGTTTGACGATCGTTCTGATCGAGCCGATGAGCTGGC
>CAZGER010000073.1:0-7753 GCA_964524565.1 uncultured Chthonomonas sp.
GATCGAGCGAAGGATCCGGGAGTCGGCGGAGGCAGCCGTCGTGGACGGTCTTTCGGTCAAGCGCAAGACCAGGGGTGTCGCGCGGGGGGTCGAGGAGAGTGTCGAGGCCTCGAAACCTATTGAGCAGCCGGTGAGGGTCGCGGAGGCAGACCGGGCTCCGGCGCCGGTGAAGGAGGACGCCAACAAGCGGGCGCGGCTCTCCAGGTCGGTTTCTACCCACACAAGGGCCTGCGCAGCCATGTTAGAGGCGTCTGACTGGACCGAAGGGGACTGGAGCAGGGCGAAGGCGGCGGCGTGCCGGGGCCGTGCGCTGGCGATCGAGGTGGTGAGCGCGGAGGGGTCTGCCACAGAGGTTTTGGCGACGGTGGACGCTCTGGGAAGGAAGATGCGGGAGCTCGATCCTGGTTCGACCTGCTTTGCGATGAACCTTGCCAGGATGCTGCCGGTGCAGGCTTGGGAGTCGCTTTCGCACGCGTTCGACCTGTTCCCTGTCGCTTACGACGCGATCGAGTGGCTGGAATCGGAGCCGGACGTTGACCCGGAGCGGTTTGCGGACGTTTTGAAGGGTGTCGGGGCGGTGGAGACGCTTCTTTTCCGGGCTTTGGAGGCGCACGTTTTGGGCGCGTGGGACGAACAGCAGAGGGAGCTGAACTCACGGGTGAGGGCGATCAACGACCGCGAGCAGATCTACATTCCTTGGTGGAACCAGAACCCGAAGCACAGGCAGGAGACGGGCGTGATCCTTCGGGCGGCCAACGACCTGAAGCACACTTACGAGTCTGTGCGGAGGTCGGCTGAGCGGCATTCGGCCAAGCACAAGGCCGACGACGTTCTGGGGGGGATCTTGGAGACGGACAGCGTCGTGGAGGACTTTGAGGAGAGGCTGTGCGTCGCGGTCGCGGCGGCGCTGGACTCGGGCCTGGCGCCTTCGGACAAGCAGCTGCGGGCGAGGCTCGCGCCATTCCGGTTCTTTTTGGACGGATCGAGGCACCCTGCGACGAAGAAGCTGGCGGGCTATCTGAACCAGGACGCGAACAAGGCGTTTGCGAGCGGCAAGCCTTTGGAGGCTGCCGAGCCGGACGGTGGGGAGGACTTGATCTACCAGACTTCGCTTGGCATCGTGCGGCCGCGGCTGGCGGGCAAGACGGTGCTGTTCATCGGCGGGAACAAGGGTCAGACTTGGCGGATCCCGCAGTACAAGGAGGAACTGGGGCTGGCCGATTTGATCTGGCCGGACGCCGAGGAGAAGACGAACCCAGGCGCCTTTGGCAACGAGATCCGAAAGTGCGACGTGGCAGTGATGCTGGTCCGGTGGAGCCGGCACTCGTTCAAGCAGGCTTTGGACGAGGCGAAGCTGGCGGGCAAGGAGACGATGATGCTGACGCGCGGCCTTGGGATCCGGACGTTTGTGGAGGCGTACCGCGAGCAGGTCGTCGGGAACGTTGCCGAGCAGAGCCTGAACTAGGCCCTGCTCAGCTTTCGACCTCGCCCTGGAGTCCGCGCCTGACGACGAGGAACTTCATTCTTTTGGGCGAGAAGCGCTCCCGGAGCACATCGATGGCGCGATCGACGTAGATCGTGCCGCCGCAGTAGAAGAGATCGACGGCGGCGTACCCGTGCTCCGGCCAAGTGTGGATGGTGTAGTGCGACTCTTGGATGATGACGGCGCCCGACACTCCGTAGGGTTTGAACTCGTGGAAGGAGTCGGTGACGACGGTCGCCTCGCTTGCGAGGGCTGCGTCCATCATGGCCTTGCCGACGGACGACTCGAGTTCGAGCGATTCGGGGTCGCAGCCGTAGAGCTCAACGAGGATGTGCGACCCGAGGGAGGGTTCTTCTCCCGAAAGACGGGGGAGTCCTCGGGGATCCTTTTTGAACCAGTCTTCGAACGCTTGGGCGTTTTCTGAATGGATGAGCTGCCACCCGGCATCGTTATCGATGGCGGGCGGGGGTGACGCGACGGAGTGGACCTGGGGTTTGCGCGTGAAAAAACGCTTGACCCAGGCAAACGGGTGCCGGTGCCCCATGGGCACGACAACGGCCGCGAGTGCGGAGAGCGAGACCAGTATGTAGGTAGCCAATCAAGTTTCCCTTTTTTTCGGCTCCTGTACCGTCTTGCGACGGCCAAGGGAGAAACCCGACCGAACGACAAAGGTGAGGCCCTGCAGACCGTTCGTGAAACCCGACAGACCAAAGAACCGCCGTACGTTAACGCACCTGTCCGTTGGCCTGTTCTTCCCTCGAATAAAGGAAGACGGCCCCCACCTTTCGGCGCCAGCTACCGGTTTCCCGGTCGCTAACGCATGGGCCTATGATACCAAACGGAGGTCGAATTGTCCCGACCCCTTGGTCTGATTCCGGGCCCAGCAATTTGACTGGAGATATTGAAAAAGGGTTTCAGGCGGGGGGCCTGTGGGGCCTAGAACGGGGGCGTGGCGGACGGGCAGGGTCAGACCGAGTGGGCGAGGGCGATCCTGCCATCCTCGATCTCGACGATGCGGTCTGCGCCTTCGAGCATGACCGGGTCGTGGGTGACGACGATGAGTGCGCCGGAGCCCCGGTGCGTCCTCATGAGCTGCATGACGGATGTCCCGTTGGCATGGTCGAGTGCGGCGGTGGGCTCGTCGGCGAAGACGGCTTTGGGGCCACCGAGGAGGGCCCTTGCGATGCAGACCCTTTGCTTTTGTCCACCGCTGAGTTCGTGGGGGTAGCGGTGGGCTTGGTCCTGGATGCCGAGGTCTTGCAGGAGGGAGCGGGCCTCGTCGCGGCTGTCGGAGCCTGGCACGGCGAGGAGCACGTTCTCGAGGGCGGTCAGGTAGCCGATGAGGTAGGGGTATTGGAAGACGAACCCGAACTCTGCGAGCCGGACCTTTGACAGTGCGAGGTCGTCCAGGTCAGCGAGGGGTTTGCCGTTGTAGAGGACGGTGCCGGCGGTCGGCCTTTTGAGTCCACTGAGGAGGTAGAGGAGGGATGACTTTCCGGACCCGCTCGGCCCGAGGATTCCAAGGAACTCTCCCGGCTGGACGCTGAGGTCGACGTCTTGGCAGGCGAAGACGGGCTTGCCGTGGTCCTCGTAGACGAGGGAGGCGGCTTGGAGGGTGATCAAACGAGCCTCCGCTCGACGATGCCGACGGGGTCGAACTTTTTGAAGCGTCCGATGACGGTGGCGAAGGCGACGAGGGAGATCGCCACGGGGACGGGGACGGTGTAGAGGTATGCGCTCTGGTCCAGGGTGTCTAGGGCGAAGGCGCGGGGTTCCATCATGACGGCTTTGACGATGTTGAGGAGTCCGTAGGCGGCGAAGACACCGACGATCCAGCCGCCGAGGACCACGATGCCGACCTCGGTCATGACGCGGGAGAGGATCTTTCTTCTTGGGTAGCCGAGGGCTTGGAGCAGGCCGAACTCTTGCACCCTTTGGCCGAGGTAGATGTTTATGAGCATCGCCATCATCACCGTGATGACGACCACGAGGGTGCCGATCACCACGTTGAGGATCTGATAGAGGATGTTGAACATGGTGTCGGCCTGCTTTTCGAGCAGGTCGTAGGTGTAGAGCTCTGTGCGTTTGCCGGTGAGGGCTTTTGTCGCCCAGGCATCCAGCTCGCGTTGGCTGGCTGGGTCTTTGGAGAAGACGAGCAGGGAATCGATGGGGGGAAAGTGGTTGAGGACGTGGTAGTCGTAGGGCATGAGGGCGAACCACTCGTCGGACTCGACGATGCCGCAGACCTTGACCTCTATCGGTGAGTAGGCGTCCCTGAGTTCTGGGCCGAGGACGGTGCTACCGAGCTTGAGCCCCAGGTTGGTGGCGAGGCGGCGGCTCACGACAATCTCTGGCTGGGCGGCGTGTGGGAGGCGTCCGGTGGTGAGGGTGCCGCCCATGCGGTTTATGTAGTAGGCGGTGTCGGCGGGGTTGAGGGCGAGGGCGACGAAGGGCCATTCCCCCACGAGGCTCTTGACCTGGATATAGCTGCCGCGGATCGTCATGACCCTGTCGATTGGGACGGGGCTGTCTTGCTCGAACGTCCGTTTGAGGACCGGGGTCATGGTGGGGTCGCCGCGCGGGGTGACCCCGATGTAGTGCCGCGAGTAGGAGTAGATGACCTTGATGGAGAGGGGGATCGAGTTGATGAGGGCGACGATCCCGGCGATGAGGAGGACGGCGAGGACGATGACGGCGCCGAGGGGGGCCGTCTTGCCGAGGTTCCTGACCAGGTAGACGCCGGGGCGCAGGGGATCGCGGAACCGGTTACGGGTCACTTTTGCGACCGCCGGTACCGCAAGAAGACCTCGTTGTCCACCGTTTGGTTGGATACTAGGTCGAATTCCAGGAGTCCGCCTTTGGGGAGGGGTTGGCCCCCTGCGAAGGTTGGGAGGGAAGCACCGAGCTTGATCTTGGGGGCGACGGTCAGAAAGAGCTCATCGACGAGGCCCTTGGAGAGGAGGCTGGCGTTGAGCTCGCTGCCACCTTCGACGAGGAGCCTGGTGATGCCCATCTCTTTGCGCATGACGGCGAAGAGCCCGGGCCAGTCGATCACGGGGTCGCCGATGGCGATGCACTGGCAGTCTTCGGGGAGGTTTTCCGCACCGGGGATGGAGGTGACGACGAACGCGATATCGGGCGCGTCGGTGAAGAACCGGCCGTGGGCGGGGACGTCGCCGGAGTTGGAGACGACGAAGCGCCACTTTTCGGGCGGGTACCAGAGCTTGGGGATCGCGCGGAGGGTCCCGGCGCCGATCATGACGGCGTCGGCGGCGTGCTCGATGGTGCGCATGGCGGCATGGTCGTTCGGCGAGCCGAGGTCCTCGACCGGCTCGTTCCTTGTTCCGGAGACGGTTTTGCCGTCGATGGTGGCCACCATGTTCATGAAGACGTATGGCCTGTCCGTGGGCGCGGGCGGGAAACCGAGGTCTTGGTAGAGGTCGTTCAACACAGTTGTTTCAGGGCTTTGGTGACAGCGATCTCAAGGTTGCGGTAGGGTTGCTCCGCGTACTTTTTGCCGCCGATCCAGAACGTGGGAAGATTGTATACGCCTTTGGCATATGCCCCGTTGTCGAACTGGACGATGGCGTGGGAGAACCGGCGTTCATGGACCGCTTGGAGCAGGTCGTCGGTGGAGGGGACGAAGGGTTTTGCGACCTCAGCCAGAACGTGTGGGTCGTTGATGACGAGGCCTTTTTTCCAGTATGCCTGGTACATGGCCTCGACGAACGGGGTGGGGTCGGTGAGTGTTTTGACGAACTCGACGGCCTGGAGCGCGTTATGGCTGCGCATTTTGTCGGGGGTGAACGGCGAGGGCTTTGGGGCGTTGCTCGCCAGGTATGCGAGCTCGATCCTGCTGGGTGTGGGTGGTCTGTCGGCGGGGTGGTCGGGTTGTGGGTAGTCGTCCCAGACGAGGCAGTCCGGGTAGAGCTCGTAGCCGAGCCATTCGAAGGTGACACCCAGTTCCTGGGTCAGGCGGCGGGTCTGGTGGACCCCGATCCAACACCAGTTGCAGTTGAAGTCGTGGGCGACCTGGATCCTCATTCCCGATTATTCTGGAGCGAGAAGGGCCTGGCCGCCACGGTACCCGGTGGGCCTGCTTAGGCGGGGGTTACCCCGCCTTGCGGACCTCGGACTGTTCTTTACGGTAGACGGCGCGGATGATGTCGGCGACGGTCCTTCCGTCGTCGGGGATCGTCGCGTAGCCCATTTCCATCGTGACTTTGTTGGGTGAGACGGTCCGCGAGGCGACCCACTGTCTGATCCTGGTCTCGATCCTGGCGCAGATGTTGTCGACGCTGCGTCCAGTGCCGGGGAGGATGATGCCAAAGCTGGTCTCTCCGTTGCGGCAGACGATATCCAGTGCGCGGACGTTGGTTTTGAGGAAGCTCCCGACATCGGTGAGTAAGTCTGTGACGGCCGAGTCGCCGTAGAACTCTCCGAGGCTGGAGAGTCCGGAGACGTCGATATTGATGACGCTGCAGGTGCCACCGCTGGAGCAGGCCCGGTGCAGCTCTTCGGTGAGGCGCGACCTGAAGTAGTCCTCGCTGTAGAGCCCGGTCTCGGAATCGAGGACGGACGCTTGTTCGGTGACGGGCGCCATGACGCCGGACTCGTCGATGCCCTCGTTGGAGAGGATCTTTCTGAGTTTGCCCAGCGACTGCCTTAGGATGTGGGAGACGTAGTTGCAGGAGATCCCGAGTCGGGACGCGATCTCGGTCTGGTTGAGCGCGTCGAAGTGGAAGAGGCAGAGGACGTCCCTTTCGAGGTCCCGGAGCTGCTGCATGGCGGTTTCGAGCAGGACGCGGTCCTCGACGCTGACCTGTTCGGGGTTGAAGATGGCGGAGTCGATGCGGTCGAGGTCGGAATCGCCCTCTTCCCCGTCTCCTGGGGTGACGTCGAGGGACGCCACTCGGATCATTTCTTGGGTGGCGTAGACCTCTTGGACAGCGCTTTCGCTGACGCCGACGTGCTCTGCGACCTCAAGGTTGGTTGGTGTCCGGCCAAGTTCAGCCTGGAGTGTGGTGGCTGCCTTGGTGACTTTGTGCCTGAGCTCTTGGAGCCAAGCCGGGTGGCGGATGGTCTGGGAGCGGTCGCGTAGGTAGTGCTTGATCTCACCCGCGACGAGGTGTGTGGCGTAGGTGTTGAACCTGACGCCTGCCTGCGGGTCGAACTTGCTCAGTGCGTTGAGGAGCCCGATGAACCCGACTTGGACGAGGTCGTCGACGGGTTCGACGCCGCTAAAGCGCCTTGCGACCCTTTCCACCATTCCTGAGTAGTGGACGATGACCAAGTCCTTTGTGTCGGGCCTTGGGTCGGCCACGTACTTGAGAACAAGGTTTTCTGCTTCCGAATAATTGCTTGCCAGCTCTTCTGACATTTTCACTCCATTGAAAATTTCCTCAGGATCCTTCCTGAGGGCCAGCCGTCCGCAGATTCCTTCTTTGTCCGATTGGCTTTTTGGAAGCCGGGGCAAGCATCCTGCCTGCCCTGGCCCGACGTATTCAGTTGTGGTCTTTGTCCGTTTTAGCGGACGCTGTTGACGAGTTTGAAGATCGGGGTCATGACGGAGATCGCGATGAATCCGACGACGACGCCAAGGAAGATGATGAGGAGGGGTTCGATCATCGAGGTGAGCCCCTTGACGGTGGCTTCGACCTCGCTATCGTAGAAGTCGCCGACCTTGACGAGCATCTCTGAGAGGCGTCCCGATTCTTCGCCGACGTCGATCATGTGGGTGACCATCGACGGGAAGAGGCCGCTTTGGGCCAGTGGTGCGCTGAGCCGGTTGCCTTCTCTGATACTGAGCCTTGTTTGGTCGACGGCGCCGGAGAGGACCAGGTTGTTCATGGTCTCGGCGACGATCTCCAGGCTGCGCATCATGGGGACGCCGGAGTTGATGAGGGTGCCCAGGGTCCGGCAGAACCTGGCGATGCTCATTTTGAGCCCCAGCTCTCCGATGACGGGCGCCTTGAGTTTGACGAAGTCGGTCTGGTACTTGCCTTTGGGCGTCTTGGCGTATGCCTTGATTCCGAAGAAGGCACCGAGCATGAGCAGGAGGATCATCCACCAGCTTTTTTGCATGAAGTCGCCGAGAGCGAAGAGGGCCGAGGTGATCGCGGGGAGTTCGACGTCCATGCCGTCGAAGATCTCTTTGAACTTGGGCAGGACGAAGCTGAACAGGACGAACAGCATGATCTGGCTAAAGCACAAAACCAAGACCGGATACATCATCGCGGACTTGATCTTGCCTTTAACTTCAGCTTCGTA
>CAZGER010000074.1:0-2898 GCA_964524565.1 uncultured Chthonomonas sp.
TTGAGGACCCGTCCGTCGAGCACGAAGGCGATCTTTTCACCCTGTCGGTTGTAGCGGCGGGACCAGACTTCGAGTTCTTTGGCGCCTTGGCCACCGAACCGGAACTGGGGCTGGGCGTACTCGCCCATGAGCTGGCCGTTAGCGGACAGAACGTCTGATCCGCTCAGGATCAGTTTCCAGCCTTCGATGACCTTGGCGTACTCGGGTGTGCCAGGGAGGATCTTGTCGGTGCTGGAGGACCGGTAGAACGGGATGTAGGGGCCAGCCTGGTCGGACTCTTCTGGTCCGTCCTGGTAGACCTTTTCCCTGATCTGGGTGCTGACGTTGCGGGCGTGGTAGACCTCGATCTTGGCGGTCGACTTCATGGTGGAGCGGACCTGCTCCTCGTTTGTCGCGCCTGGCAGTTCGATGACGAACTGGTCGTCGCCCTTGACGGCGACGGTGCCTTCGTTGGTGCCAAGGGCGTTGCCGACGCGGGCATCGAGGATGCGTCTGACGTTGCCCTGGAGGCGGGAGATGTTCGCGCGCTCTTCCGGCTTGAGGCCGGACGGGTCCATGCGGAGGACCAGTCTCATGCCGCCCTGGATATCCAGGCCCAGCTTATATTCCCGTGCCTGGTGCGCCCAAATCGACAGACTGGTCAGAACGACGACCAAGACTAGAAACCATGAGTTGCGAGACTGCAAAGTGGAGATCCTCCGAGCCCTAAGGCCAAGGGTCGATTATACCGACGCCCCTTAGCCTGGCTGGTCCCTGTGGGGACTACCCTTCGACCCTTCGGTACTTTGTCGTGACATCGGCGGGCAGGTCGAAGGCGTTGGCGGGCACTGTGGCCTTGAGATTGAAGTTTTGCAGGAACCCGACAAGTTTAAAAGTCTGTTTGCCTTTGGTGGTCAGAACCACCTCAAACCGGGAAACGAGGAAGGTGTCCTTGTGCAGGTGCTGGGTGATGGTCACGACACCGTTGGTGGTCTTGTTCTGGGCGGTGGAGGTGTACTTGTCGTACTCGACCCCGTCGATCTTTTCGCTGGACTTTGGCGCGACCGTGGGGGGTGGGTCGGTGGCGAAGCGGACTCCGGTCTCGTCGACGGTGAAGTTGAACGAGCCTTTTTCGACCGGGAGCGGCTTGTAGACCGGGGCGAGGGGGAACCCGCCCTGGCTGTCTTTGACCATGTAGGCCTTGTCGGTGTGGAAAGCGATCCACTTGCGGTCGATCGTCCAGCCGGATTCGAGCCCGGTGACACCGTCGACGGAGATCTTGACGCGGCGTCCCTTGCTGGTCGCGGTCAGTCCGACCTCTTGTCGGACGACGAGGCCATCGGGCGGGACCGTGACGATGACGTAGGTGCCGGTGAAGCTATCGAGCTGGGTGAAGTACTTGTACTTTTTTTGCTCGAGGTCTTCAAAGCTCGACGCGGCTTGGGGGGTCGAGACGAGGGTCAGGAGGGCGGCAACCATTGCTTACATGTGTATAACGTTGGACCGGGCGTGTGGTGTCGCCACGGTTTAGTCTTTTGCCCAGAACATCTCACCAGCGGATTCTGTGACGACGGCCTGTTTGAGGACCTCGACCGCTTTTGTGAGCCCTTCCATGCTGGACATGAGGCCGTCTTCGTGCTCGATGCTGAGGACGCCGTCGTAGCCGACCATGCGGAGGTTGCTGACGAAGTCCTTCCACCATGTGACGCCGTGTCCGTACCCGACCGACCTGAAGACCCATGAGCGGGACAGGATGTCTCCGTAGGACTTGGTGTCCAGGTTGCCGTTGCGGGAGGAATTGACGGGGTCGATACGGAGGTCTTTCGCGTGGACGTGGTAGACGGCTCCCTCCTGGCCGAGCTCGCGCAGGGCGGTGAGGGGGTCGATGCCCTGCCACCAGAGGTGGGAGGGGTCGAAGTTCGCGCCGATCCATTCGCCGTTCTTCCCTACCGAGTTGCGGAGGCGGAGCAGGGTGTCGTTGGAGTAGACAACGAAGCCGGGGTGCATCTCGATGCAGAAGCGGACGTTTTTGGACTTGAGGAAGGCTGCCTGCTCCTTCCAGTAGGGGACGACCTTGCGCTTCCACTGCCAGTCGAGGATCTCTCGGAACTCGTCTGGCCATGCGCAGGTGACCCAGTTGGGGTTTTGGGCCCTTGGTCTGTCGCCTGGGCAGCCGCTAAACCCGTTGACGCACCCGATGCCGAGGGCGGCGGCCAGTTTGACCGCCTTGACGAAGACGGTGTGGTGCTCCTGGGCGGTCTTTGCTTTTGGGTGGAGGGGGTTGCCGTGGACGCTGATCGCGCTCAGGACGAGTCCCCTGTCCTCGATAGATTTCATGAGCCTGTCGCGCTCAGACTTGCTTTCGAGGAGTTTGTCGACGTCGAGGTGGGGCGATCCTGGGTATGCGCCGGCACCGATCTCGACGGCACGCAGGCCCAGCGACTGGGCGATGTCGAGGACTTCGGGGAGTGGCTTGTCTCCGAACAGTGCCGTGAAGAGGCCGATGCGCATGGGAGAAAGGCTACCTTGAGAAAGAGTCCCAAGCCACTAGCGTTGACCAGACTGACTGCTTGGGGTAGGATTCCTGGCACGACTCGGCAACGAGAGCGGTGAAGGATCCATGCCCCCGACGAAGATTCTTGTTTGCGACGATGAAAGGTACATTGTCCGGCTCATCCAGGTGAACCTGGAGCGGCACGGTTACGCCGTGGTGACGGCCTATGACGGAAAAGAGGGCCTGGAGAAGATCAAGGCTGAAAAGCCGAGCTTGGTCGTCCTTGACGTCATGATGCCCTACATGGACGGCTTTGAGGTGCTCAAGTCGCTCCGGCGCGATCCTGAGACGGAGTCGTTGCCGGTCATCATGTTGACGGCCAAGGCCCAGGACAAGGACGTTTTTGAGGGCTACCACTACGGTGC
>CAZGER010000074.1:2908-7746 GCA_964524565.1 uncultured Chthonomonas sp.
CGTTCAACCCGATGGAGCTGATCTCCTTTGTCAAGCGCATCACGCAGGGCGAGGGCGACGACGGCGGCGGCGGCAAGCGGTTCGACCTTTAGGGCGTCCCGTTTTGCCTGATTTGGCACATTGTTTGCCTTGACTTACTTTTAAAGCAGTAAGATGCTGTTGGCCTCGGCCTGTTGCTCTATGGATATTTTTGGTTTTTCGCTGTTCGGCGCGTTCGGCAAGGCGACCCCCCTTGTTTGGGCCCTGTTGCCGTCCATAGTCGGTTACGTCCTTTATGCTGTGTTCAAGCGGTCTGACAAGCCGGAGCGCCGGACGTTTGCCTACATTCCGCTTGGGGTCGGTCTGATCATGGGGATCATGGCCGAGCTGCAGGCGAGGGACACTCTTTACATGAGGGTGGCGGGTTTCGGCCCGACGACCAGGCTGATCTTCCACGGGATCCTTGTGATCCCGATCGCTGTCGCCCTGGCGATCTTTTTGATCGACCGGCGCGGTTTCAGCCGGGTAGACAGCAACCTTTAAGCCCTTGTGGGCGAGGCGCCTTTTTATCGGTGCCTGGCTGGTGATTTCGGTCTGCGGTTGGCGTAAACTCCGTGTATGTCAAGCGTCACGGAGGCTGACTTTCCTGCCGGTATCGGCATGACCACGACGGAGGCGCCGTTCATTGAGAGGGCCCAGAGGAACGGGGAGCTCTACATCACGCAGCCCTATGCGCTCTACAGCCAGGAGAACCACGAGACCTGGCGGCAGCTTTTTTCGCGGATGCTTCCCCACTGGGAGAAGTACGCCAACGAGCATTTTTTGAAAGGGATCGCCAGTCTGTGCCTGGATCCGGAACGGGTGCCGAGGCTGGAGGACGTGAACAAGTTCCTGGCCCCGCTGACCGGTTTTAGGGCCAAGCCGGTGAGCGGCTATGTGCCGGCGTTCCAGTTCTTTGACTGTTTGCGGCAGAGGGATTTTCCGACGACGATCACGATCCGCAAGCTGGAGAACCTGGAGTACCTGCCGGAGCCGGACATCTTCCACGACATTTCGGGCCATGTGCCGATGCACACGGACCGGGCGTTTGCCGACGCCTTGGTGAAGTTTGGGGAGTGCGCCCACACTGCGGCAAAGCTTGCCAAGGAGATGAACAAGGACGACCGTGCCCACCGATTGGGCAACATCATCAAGGCGATGGCCAGGTTCTTCTGGTTCACGATCGAGTTCGGTCTGATGAAGGATCCTGGTGGCGGGTTGAAGGTGTACGGGAGCGGGTTGCTATCGTCCTACGGCGAGTTGGAGCACTCGATCGAGTCGCCGGAGGTCCAGCGGTACCCGATGCAGCTTGAGTGGATGATCAACCAGTACTTTGAGATCGACCACTACCAGCCGCTGCTGTTCGTCGCTGACTCGTTCGACCATGTTTTCGACCAGGTCGACGTGCTGGAGCAGTGGATGAAACTGGGCAAGCTGGACAACATCGCGCCGGGCGAGCCGTTTGTGAACGAGGCGGACATCCAGAGCTTTTTGGACGCGGACGTTTAGGGCTATCGGCTGACGAGGTCGATCACGAGGTCGGCAAGCTCGTCTTTGGTGCGCTCACCGATGAGCATGCAGGTGTAGCCCTGGAAGTTCCAGACGACGGCGTTGCGCTCGTTGATCGTGCCTGCCATGACGCCCTGGACCCTGGTCTTTTGCTGGAACGCCTCGACCGTGCCCCTGCCGCGGACCACGACGAGCGCGAGTCCGCCGAGGCCGAGCCGGTCGCGCAGGCCATAGCGGGCGTAGGGTCGGCCGCCATCGAGCACCCCGCCGGTCTCGGACGTCACTTGAAACTTGCTCAAGTTGAGGCTGGTGGCGGACTCGATATCGACGACGCGGCCGGGGCTCTCTGATACGGGGCTGAGGACGTTGGCGATCTGGGAGGCGCTGATGCGGCTGGGGGCCATCGTCCGGTTGCCGATGCCAGCGACGAGGAGTCCGACGAGGAAGATTCCGCAAAGGGCCCAGGAATAGCGTCCGACGAGGGTTTCTGTGGTCTTGGTCTTGTCGATCTCGTCGAGGCGTTTGACGCAGGCTTTCCAGCCGTCTTCGTGCTGGACGGGGCGGCAGTTTTCTCTGAGGGTGGACTTGATGTAGGTCGCCCAGGCGAGTTCCCGGGCGCACACAGGGTCAGACGCGGCCAGTTCTTGGGCTCTCGCCTTCTCCTCGCCCTGGACGTCTCCGTCCGCCAGGCGGTGCATCAGTTCCCAATTCTCATTCATTCCAAAGATCCCTGTTTTATGTAACCATGTTCGACCGCATAGTGTTCCAAGGCTTTTCGCAGAGCGGCCCTTCCCCTTGCGATCCTGGACCTAACGGTCCCGACCGGGACGTCGGTCGCCTCTGCGATCTCGTCGTAGGTGAGACCTTCCATGTCGCTGAGGATGACGGCGGTGCGGAAGATCTCTGGCACTGCGGCGAGGGCCTCTTCGACCTCTGTGCCGATCATGTTGTCAAGGACGAGGCGGTCGGGCACTTCCTCTGCCGGTGCGGCCGGTTCGTAAAGGTTGTCCTCGTCGTCCAGCGAGGCTGTGCGCCCGATGCGCTTTTGTCGCCGGTACTTGTTGATGTAGAGGTTCGTGAGGATGCGCAGGAGCCAGGCTTTGAAGTTCTGGCCGTCGAACCTGTCGTATGCCTCGTATGCCCGGACGATGGCGTGTTGGGCAAGGTCTTCTGCCTCTTCCCTGTCCCGAGTGAGGCGGAGCGCGGTCCCGTACACCGACGGGTAGGCGGCCTGTGCCTCTCGCTGGAAGCGGTCGCGTAACGTATCGGACCTCTTAAAGAGCATCGGGGTGCGGGCGAGTCTACCTCCGCAGGTTTGAACCAGCTTTTAGCAGGATCGGTTCCCGGTCGTGGGCCAGACGCCTTGGTGCCTGAAGTTCAGGCAGCGATCTGCATGCCTTCTTCGGCCTTGGAGATCTCGGCGGTGACGACCTGCTGGATGATGGGGACCTGCTCGATCGGGAGTCCGAGGACCTTCGACATGGACTCTTGGCTGATCTCCACTTGACAGCCCTGGTTGCCGTAGCCGCAGTAGTGGGCGAGCTTGTTCGCCTGTTCGACGATGTTGGTGGCGTCGCGGAACTCTTTGTCGGCAGACGGGTCGTGGTGGTGCTCGATGCCTGCCTTCATGATTCCGGTGAGTTCCCACTTTTCGGCGAGCATGCCACCGACGGCGGCGTGGTCGTAGCCGAGGACCTTGGCCTCGGCATCGTGGAGGGGGACCATGGCCTTGGTCGAGAGTTCGATGGCCTGGTCGAACTCGGTGGGGAGGAACCTTTCCATGACGAGCATGCCGATATCGTGCATGATGCCGGCGCAGTAGAGCTCTTCGGCCTTGGCGGGTTGTTTGAGCTTGCCAAGGAGCCTGGCCGAGACGGCGGTGCAGAGCGAGTGGCGCCAGAAGGCGAGCTTGTCGAAGTTTTTGCAGTGGGCCCTGGAGCCGACGGTCTGCTGGAAGGCGACACCGACCACGAGGGACCTGACGGTTGTCATTCCGAGGAAGCTGATCGCCCTGCCGATGGACGGCACGTTGACGCCCCCGTAGTAGGCAGAGTTCGCGACGCGGAGGATCTTGGCCGTGATGGCGGCATCGGTCTCGAAGGCTTTCTCGATGTCCCTTTGGCTGGCGTTGGGGTCGTCGGCGAGGCGCAAGATCGAACTGACAGCCTGGGGAAGCATGGGCAGGTTTTCGCTTCGTGAGATGCGGATGGCTAGGCTGTTCAAGTCCACATGTAGATTCTTGGAGCGGAGGGGCTTGTAACTTAGGCAGTAGGACGGAAATGGGGGGTTTTTCTGCGCCTGGAACCATTCTTGGGCCGGGAGCGTCACTTGAGTGTACAAGGCTCAAGCGATTGAGCGTGACAGGTGAATGGCAAGAGACCTCTACCAAGTGCTGGGCGTCGACCGTTCGGCGGACGAGAAGGCGATCAAGTCGGCTTATCGGAAGCTTGCGCGCAAGTACCACCCAGACGTGAACCCGGGGGACTCTTCGGCCGAGCGCAAGTTCAAGGAAGTCAGTGACGCCTATGAGACCCTGCGCGATCCGGAGAAGCGGGCCCTGTACGACCAGTACGGTTCGGACTACGACAGGGTGCGGGGTCAGCAGGTGGATCCTGGAGCGCACTTTGGCGGCCAGGGCGGGTTTGAATCGATGTTCGAGCAGATCTTCCAGAACCTGGGTGGCGGGTTCGGGGGGAGGTTTGCCCAGGTTCCACCGCAGGACCTGGAACAGCAGGTGACGGTGAGTCTGGACGAGATCGATTCGGGGACAAGGCGGTCGATCGCGTACCAGACCCAGGACGCGTGCCAGAGGTGCGGGGGTTCGGGGCAGGTCCGGACGACCGAGCGTGGGTCTTCGCCTTGTCCGGCGTGCCAGGGACGGGGCACTGTGGCCAACGTGAGGAAGGTGGAGGTCAAGATCCCTGCCGGGATCGAGGACGGGAAGAAGCTGCGCGTCCCTGGCGGGGGGCAGGCGGGATCGACCGGGAAGCGTGGGGACCTGTTCGTCGTCGTTCGTGAGGCGCAGAGCCCGACGTTCAAACGCAAGGGCAAGGACCTGCTGACCGAGGTCAAGGTGGACTATCTGGACGCGGCGTTGGGGGGCGAGGCAAAGGTGCCCCTGCTTTCTGGCAGCGGGACGGTGACGATCCCGGCCGGGTGCCAGTCTGGGCAGACGCTCAGGCTGAAGGGCAAGGGTCTTGCTTCGATGAAGGACGGTCGGGGAGACCTGCTGGTGAGGGTGATGGTGAACGTCCCCAAGGAGCTTTCTGCGAGCGAGCGGAGCGCGCTTGAGACGGTGAGGGAGGAACGAA
>CAZGER010000075.1:0-7302 GCA_964524565.1 uncultured Chthonomonas sp.
GTCTTTTCCGGCGAGGAGGACGAGGCGCTCCCGCCTTTGGGGGACGCCGTAGTTGGCGACGTCGTAGAGGCGGAAGGTTGCCTCGTAGCCTTGTTCTTCGAGTTTGGTGAGGATGACGGCGAGGGCGGAACCGGGCGAGCCGGGCGGGATTCCTGCGGATTCTTCGGGGAGCCAGGACTTGGCGGAGAGGAGCCCGCGGACGTTTTCGATGACGATGACGTCTGGGGAGAGGCTTGTGGCGAGGTCGAGGAAGTGGAGGAAGACGTTCCCGCGGTCGTCGCAGAGGCTCCTCCGCCTTCCGGCTGTGGAGAACGCCTGGCATGGCGGGCCACCGACGATGGCTTCGACGTCACCGGGTTCGATGTCGAGGTCTTGGCGAATTTTTTCGACTGTGAGGGTGCGGATGTCGCAGTCGAAGAGGTGGAGTCCTGGGCGGTTTGCGCGGATCGTCTGGCAGGCGGCTTGGTCGATCTCGTTGGCGGCGAGGCATTCCCATCCCGCGGCTTCCAGACCTAAGTCCAAGCCCAGTGCTCCCGAGAAAAAGCTGAGGTAGCGCATCCGTGGCCGTTGCTCCGCCTTCCTTGGCGGGCTGTCGTTGGGCGACAGGTGCAAGTTTTCCACATCTTTCCCCCAGATTGCTCGGGTTTGGTGATTCTGGGCCGCAGGGAGGGTGACTGCCATACTGTTTGGCGATGTTCAAGGGCCTGATGCAGAAGGTGGACCGGATGTTGGGTCGCGGTGTTATCGACGACGCCTTGTACGAGGAGTTGGAGGAGGCCCTGCTATCTGCCGACACGAACATCCAGACGACGGAGGCGATTTTGGGCGAGTTGCGGTCGGCTGTGCGTGACGAGAAGGTCCGGACGCCGGAGGAGATCAAGTCGCGTTTGAAGGAGTCGATCCGTTCGCGGTTCAGCCAGCCTGGCGAGACGTTGCTGTTCCGGAACTTTCCTCCTTGCGTGTACCTGTTCGTGGGTGTGAACGGGGTTGGCAAGACGACGACGATCGGCAAGTTGGCGGCCCGGCTTGTGAAGGAGGGCCGGAAGGTCGTTCTGGCGAGCGGCGACACTTTTCGGGCGGCTGCGATCGAGCAGCTGGAGATCTGGGCCAAGCGGTCGGGTTCTGAGATTGTGAAGGCGCAGCCGAACTCTGACCCTGCGGCGGTGGTTTTTGACGCGATCCAGGCTGCGAGGGCCAGGGGTGCGGACTACGTTCTGGCGGACACGGCGGGGAGGCAGCACACGAAGGGGAACCTGATGGCGGAGCTTTCTAAAATCGCTGGAGTGGTCGAGAAGGCGCTTGGTCGGCCGGCGGACGAGGTTTTATTGGTGCTGGACGCGAACACGGGGCAGAACGCGATCCGGCAGGCGGAGGAGTTCACGAGCGCGGCAGGGGTGACGGGCCTTGTCCTGACGAAGCTGGACGGCACGGCCCGGGGTGGGGCTTTGATCGGTGTGTACGACCGGTTCCACGTTCCGATCAAGCTGGTTGGGACCGGTGAGGGCGTGGAGGACCTGAGGGACTTTGACGCAGAGGAGTTTGCGGCGGGCCTTTTTGGTTAGGGCTGGATCTTGTTGGCTTCGGCGAGGATTTCTGGCCAGCGTTCGATGAGGTCTTCAGCGAGGGGGGTCTCTCCCCTGCCCCTGGCGACCCAGTCTGTGTCCACTTCGGCGGCGACGATCTGCTCATCGAGGATGTCGGCCTGGCACAGAACCTGACCATCTGGTGCAACAATAAAGCTTCCGCCGGTGAAGCCTTTGCCGCCTTCGAACCCGACGAGCATGGAGACGGCGGTGACGAAGCAGTGTTCTTCTGAGAGCGCCTTTGCCATGCGTTCGTAGCGGAGGAGGTTGGCGGGTTTTTCTTGTGTGAGGCCCCGGGCGGGGGAGGCGGCGTGGACGAGGACGATCCGGGCTCCGGCGGCGCAGAGCATGGATCCGAGGATGGAGTGCCAGACGTCTTCGCAGATGAGGTTTCCGACCTTGCCGAACCTGGTTTCGGTGACTCCGAGCTTGTTTCCTTGGGTGTGGAAGCGCGCCTCGTCGAAGACGCCGTAGGTGGGGAGAAAGAACTTTCGGTAGACGCTGAGGAGGTTGCTTTTGCCGTTACCGAGCTCGAGGTAGGCGGACGAGTTGGCGGGCCTGGTGTCGGTGCGTTCGTAGAACCCGAGGGAGACATCGATGGGTCTTGGGAGGGATTTTGTCCTTTCTGCGAGTTTGTCGGTGAGTTCTTGGGGGGTCAGGGCGCTTTCGGCCACGCCTCCTTCGAGGATGTAGCCTGTCGTGGCGGCCTCTGGGAAGACGAGGAGGTCAACCAGTTGGTCGGCTGCCTCGTGGACGGCCCTTGCGATGGAGTCCAGGTTGTCCTCGACCCTGCCTTTTTGCGGCTTGAACTGGGCAGCGCCGATTTTGAACTTCATGGTCAGAGTCTACCGTCGGGCTTTGGGGCCGGGTCCGGCCGGTGCTGGACGGAGGGGTGGAGCGAGTCGGGGTATCCGATTGCCCTGCGGACCAGGACTGTGGCGGCCGAGGGCCGAGAGGGGTCGCTTCCCAGGCAGATGCAGAGTCGGGACTTGGCGCGGGTCATTGCGACGTAGAGGAGACGGTTGGCCTCGGCGATCTCTGCTTGCTCGGCTTCGGCGTGAATGGCGGCGTAGAGGGGGGTTCTGCCTGAGGTCCTGGAGGCGGCCAGTCCCGTACGTTTGTTCAGGATGCACTCGAGTCGTCTGCCGGCACCCAGGCGGTCCAGGTCGGCGATGACGACGTTTTCGTACTCGAGCCCTTTAGTCGCGTGGACTGTGGCGAAGCTGACGACCGGTGCGTCGTCCTCGTAGACGGCGACGTCCTCTATCTTTTCGGCGGAGAACTGGATGGTGCGGATGTACTCGGCGAACTCGCGGCTGTCCATGTCGGAGTTTTCGGCGGCGAGGGCGAGGATCCGTCGCATGTACGCGATGCTGTGCTCGCCGTCGGTGAACTTGGCGACGCGGGCCATGTAGTCGGACCCCCGGATCGCTTCAGTGAGGCACTCCCATGCGGAGACGCGGTCGCCGACCTTGGCAAGATCGGTGAACCAGGCGAGGAAGTCTGCGATTTTTTCGGCGTCTTCGGGGACGGGGGGTTCGAAGGTCGGGAGGGATGCGGCGATCGATCCTTGGTGGGCGAGGAGGACGGTGGAATCGAGCGAGAGCCCGACGAAGGGGCTACGGGTGAGGCAGGCCAGGGCGTAGTCGTTTTCGGGGTCTGTGGCGGCGGTGAGGAGGTTTGCGGCGTCGTGGACCTCGGGCCGGTAGACGAGGCGGGTGGACTTGCCGAGGAAGCGGCAGGGGACTCCGGACTTGGTGAGGATCCTTGCGTAGCTTTCGCCGGACCACCAGGTTCGGACGAGGACTGTGACAGGCTGGGGGCCGTCCGGGCCGTTGTAGAGGTTGGCGATGTGTCTGGCCACGCTCGAGTCGGTATCGGAGCCGGTTGTCCAGACCTCGACCCCGTGGTAGCCGTCTTTGGCGGGTTGCGGGTGGGCGAGTGGTGCGTACTCTTCTTTCCAGACATCGCCGAAGACGAGGTTTGCAAAGTTGAGGATGCCTTGGTTGGAGCGGTAGTTGACCTTAAGGTTGACTGTCGGCAGCCCGGCGACCTGTTCCATGTAGAACTTTTGGTCGGCTTGGCGGAAGCCGTAGATGGACTGTTGTGGGTCGCCGACGTACATCTGACGCTCTATCCCGGTGCTTTGGAAGAGGATGTGCTGGGCTGGGCTGAGGTCTTGCGCCTCGTCGACGAGGAGGGCCTTGAAGTCACGTTGGAGTTTTTGCCTGACGTCCTCGTTGTTCTTGATGAGTTCGACGGCGAGGGCTTCTGAGAGTTGGAAGTCGCATGCCCCGCGGCGGGC
This sequence comes from uncultured Chthonomonas sp., assembly GCA_964524565.1. GTDB lineage: Bacteria > Armatimonadota > Fimbriimonadia > Fimbriimonadales > Fimbriimonadaceae > UphvI-Ar2. The sequence goes on from CAZGER010000075.1 coordinate 3,889, forward strand.
CAGGAGCGCTTCGTGTTCTTGCCAGGCGGTGATGGCGAGGTGGGCCAAACCGACGGTTATCGCCGCTTGGAAGTCGATCTGGGCGGCGTTCCAGACGCTGACGTCGCCGAGCGACCTTAGGATGGGCCGGTTCCTGGCGAGCCATTTGCCCAGGGACTCTTCGGGTTCTGGTTGTGGCAGCCCGGGGAACCGGGCGAGCATGTAGGCCTGAGCCGCGTTTGTGTAGGACTTGACATCGCGGTAGGTCGCCCAGAGGCGTTGGGGCTGGATGAGTCCGCCCCGGAGTTTGTCGGCGAAGTCATCGAGGACCATCTCTTTGACCTGGCCGCCGAGTCCCCGGTTGCTCCACGTGGACTTTCCGGCAGTGGCAGCCAGGAACATTTGGGCTTCCCTGCTGTGCTGGGATGTGTCGAGGACGGCCCTTTCGAGGGCTTGCCGGAGGTGGGTGGCCTCTTCTTGGACCTCGAGCTCCAGGGCTGGATCGGTCCCTGCGGCGACGGCGTTTTGTTTGAGGAGGGAGACGTAGAAGCTGTTGATGGTTTGGATGGGGCCGGTCTCGGCGGCCTGGGCGTGGTCGTAGAGCCCTTCTTGGGTGAGTCGCTGGACGATCCTGGCCTTCATTTCTGCGGCTGCTTTGCGGGTGAAGGTGACGGTGAGGACCTGGTCTGGCGTGATGCCGTCTTTGACCACATGGCGGACAAACCTTTCGACGAGGACTGTTGTTTTGCCTGATCCGGCGGGGGCGACGACGGAGAGTTTCGGCCCGGGGTGTTCGATGACCCTGGTTTGGTCCTCGTTGACAATCATATTGGGGGCTCCATGTACCTTTGTGCGGTCTCTCCGTGGTTGGCATGGTCGCGGCACAAGTCGGCGAGGTCACATTCGTTGCAGTGGGGGCCTGGTGTTGTCTGCATGGCACCTTCCGTGACGGCGACGACGCCCCGCTTGATGTCAGCGATCTGATTCTCTTTGGACTCTGGTTTGAACACCTTGGATCGGGGGAAGTTTGGCGGGCCGCCTTCTTGGAACTTGACGACGTTGAGGGTATGGTCCTCGATCACGGAGACGAGGAACGTCTTTCTGCCTGTCCTTTGGAGGATCTTTTCGACAAGGCCCAGGTAGGTGGAATGCTGGGGTGACGCATCGCTGCCCAGGAACAGGGGGCGGTGGAGGACGATGGCCTGCCAGTCTTCTCCGAGGAAGACAGTCGGGAGCCTGTCGGTGACGTCGACGCCTTCTGTGAGGCACTTTCTGCCGTCGATCTGGAGGTAGGTGGCGTCGGTGAGGACTTTGTCTGCCTGTCGGACCGCCTGCCGGAGGATTTTCCAGGCATCGACCCAGGATTCGAGGACCCGGTCTTTGGCGTCGGAGAGCATTTTGAGCTCGTGCTCTGTGAGTTTGGCCCCGACGCGGAGGATGCGTTCTTCGGCCATTTGGTCGAGGACGGACCGGACTTCGTCTTCGGACTCCATTGTCCAGACGGCTGCTTTGTCGGGCACATCGCGCAGGACGGCGAGGACGGAATCCTTCCAGGGCCTTTTGATTTTGAGACTGTGTTTGGCGGTGCTGCGGAAGGGGCAGTGGGCGGCCTCGGCGACTTGTTCGAGGGTGACGCCGGTCTGGCTGTCCACGCGCACGGCCTGCTTTGCCGCCTCGGTGACAAGGACGGTGCGGGTGCGCTGGACCCTGGGTGCGTCGAGGGCGTTCCGGACGCGGAGGTCGGTGTCGCTGGCCGGTTGTCCTTTTGGTGGAGCGAAGACGAGGTTGGGGACCTTGACCTGGCGCGTGTCGGGCCTTGCCCTTTTGATCTCGGTGAGATAGAAGGCGGGGACGGTGCGGTTTTCGTCTTGGCCGACCGCGCAGCACAGGCTGAGGGAGGCGGTGGCGGACCCGCAGAGGCGGACGAACTCATCGCGTTCTTGTCGGGCGGTGACGTGGGAGGTCGGCAGGGTGAGCCGGTGGGGGCAGGCGGTTGCGAGGTGCTCCCTGATCCAGTCTTGGAGGACGGGGTGCTCTTGTCGGCGGACGGGCATGACGCCTTCGACGAGTCCGAGGGCGAGGACGTGCCGTTTACCAACCAGTTGGTTGGTGGATGACACGATCTCGATCCCTGGTGTGTGGTCCGACCAGAGGACGTTTTCGGTGGCCCATGCCTCTTCGGTCAGGGCGACGAGGCCGGTGAGGCTGTGTTCCTGGGTGTTTCCTGGGACGTGGACGTCTCGGAGGGCGCGTTGCATGACGACGATCGCCCTGCCATCGCGTTCGACCGGTGAGACGGCGGAGTCCACAAGGGTGTCGAGGATGGTTGTGTCGTTCCAGATCGCACGGAGGGCCTCCAGCCAGAGGGGGAGGGTCTTGGGGAGGGTGGCGTGGGCCTGTCGCCATTCGACGAGGGGCGGGAGCCATGCGGGGGTGGCTTCTTTGTCGGTGGGGGTGTCGGCGAGGGTCTGCCAGGGGTCGGTGGAGAGGTGGGCTTTGAGGCAGGCCTCGTCGATCCAGGCTTGTTTTTGGGGGGTCGCGGGGAAATATGAGGTCCGGGCGAGGCGGGCGAGGTGCCGGACGTCGGTTCCGGCGAGGGTGCGGAGTAGGGAGAGGGTGGTTCGTGCGAAGCCGTTGGAGAGGAGGGGGACGGACTGGAGCCCTTTGACCCGGAGCCCGAGGCGTCGGGCGGTGGAGACCAGGAGGGGGACGTAGTTTTCGGGCCTTCGGGCGAAGATCGCCATGTCGCCCTCGTACTCGCCTTCGCGGACGAGGCGCTGGCACTCGCGGACGACCCATTCGCACTCTGAGAGGGGGTCGAGACAGTGGGTGACGGTCACTTGCGGGCCCTGGTCGGATGTCCGGTCGGAGAAGAGGGCGCTGAGCCACTGCTGTCCTTCGACGACGGAGCTGTGTTTTGCTCCGAGCCTTTCTTGGGTCTCGGCGGTGGACTGGAAGAGCGATGAGGCGGCAGGCGGCTGTTCGAGGACGACGTCGACCTTGACGTTGTTGGTGGCGAGCCACGCGAGCCATTTTTCGTAGAGGGGCTGCGGGTGGGGCGATCCGATGACGAGGAGGTGCTTGATGGGGAAGGTGAAGGACTGGTCGGAGCCGATGCAGAACACGGCGCGGTCGGCGCCGAACTCGAGCCCGTAGCGGGAGCCCATGTCCCTGAGAGCGGTGTCGATGTGTGCGAGCTGGGTGAGGACCTGTGCGGTCAGGCGGTCGGGGGCGGACTCTGCGGCGGTTGCCAGGTCATTGGAATCGAGCTCGTGCTGGTGGAGCTCGGTCAGGGCTTCGGTGACGGACTTTGCGAGTCCTGGGATGCGGGCGGCGTGGGCAAGTCCGGTTTCGTCGGGCAGGTCGGCGGCGATGGCTCGGATCGCGGCGACCATTTGTTGGCGGGTCCATCTTTTTGCCCCCGAGTCGCCGCAC
>CAZGER010000075.1:7312-7731 GCA_964524565.1 uncultured Chthonomonas sp.
GCGACCCTGGCGACGAGACTGCCGAAGGGGACGAACTCGATATCTCGGTCGTCGGGGACGTGGTGTCGGACGGCGGCCAGGGCGGGGTCGTCGAGGGCGGTGACGACGGAACCATCTTTGAGGAACCTGTCGAGGGCTTGCGACAGACCGGTCCCGCCTGGGGGCACGAGGACCACTCTTGGTCTGCCTTCTGCCATAGTTAGGTTGATTATGCCGCCGAAACAGGGGTCGCTTTGGACGACGAGGCGCAAGCTTGCGGGGAACCTCATTCCTGCGGTGGCGAGCTTTCCTTTGCTGTTTTTGGCGATCCGGCAGGTAGCGGCGGACCCTTTCAGCCCTTTGGTGGTTTTGTACGGGTGCGGTTTTTTGGTGGTCGGGTGGCTTGTGTTGAACCTGACGGGGGGTACGGGGAACGGTCG
>CAZGER010000076.1:0-7590 GCA_964524565.1 uncultured Chthonomonas sp.
ATCGCAGGAATCGAACTCACCGATGTGGAGCGCGGCCACGTCGTCTGCCAACCTGGGTCGTGCTTCGTCACCGAGATCTTTGACGCTTCGGTCGACTGGATCCAAAAGCCCCGTCACTCGGCCAGGATCCGTGTCTCGATCGGCTCGGACGAAGTCATCGCCAAAGCGTTCCTGAGCGACGAGGAGCCCAACATCGTCCAGGTCCGCTGCGAACGCCCCGTCGTCGTGGCAAAGGGCCAGTGCCTGGTCATCCGCCAGTACAGTCCGCCCCACGTGCTCGGAGGTGGCAAGGTGCTGGTGCCCCACGCGGTCAAGCGCAAAAAGAGCGCTGTTCTAGGGATCGCCGACGGCGGCTCGCTTGTCAGCACGATCGCCTCGCAGCCCCACGGCATCGCGACGCACGAACTCGGCCGGGTCCTCGGCCTGGGCAACGACGAGCTCGCCACCGCCCTGGAGCGGGCGAAGGAAGATGGCGGGGCATTGTCGTTCGCTGGCCTGTGGATGACCCCCGAGACCTACCGGGACGCGGCGGACAGGTTCCTCCAGGCCCTTAGAAAGATCCACGAATCTAAGCCTTCCCTGGCCGCCGTCCAACGAGACCTTGTGGTCAAAAACATGGGGGCGACCTGGTCCGGTAAGCCACTAGACCGAATAGTCTCAAAGATGTCTTCAGAGGGTGAGGTCGTCGCCCAAGGCACTGCGCTCCGCCTACCGACCCACCGGCCAATCTTGCCCGAGAGGCAACGTGCGCTCCTCGACCGACTTTTAGACTTACTGGTCCAAGCGGGGATCAACACGCCCAATCCGGTCGAGTTCGGAGACCTGCTGCGCGTCCCGCCGCAGGCGGCCCAAGAGATCGTCCGCATCGGTATCGAGGCCGGTGAGCTGGTCCGCCTCGACGACGCAGTCATCTATCCGGTCAGGTTCATCAAGACCCTGCCAGACCAACTGGTCAAGATCTTTGGGGACTCAAGGTTCACGGCCGCAGACTTCCGAGGAAGGTTCGAGACCACTCGCAAGTACGCCATCCCGATCCTTGAGTACTTCGACTCGATCAACGTCACGCTGCGCCAGGGCGACGAGCGCGTGATCGTCAACAAAACCGGGCAACCGCCTCGCTGATCGTCGGCTCCCGCACGACCACCGTCCGCACGTTCCCATAGCCGTGGGTCAAGAGCTTTGCCGCCAAGGCCTGGCCCGAATGGGTCGACAGCTCAAGTCCGCGCTCGGTCTCTTTGGCCGACACGACAAGCGGGGCCACTAGGTTTGCCACCACAGAAGAGTCCGAGCAGTCGACTGTGACATCGACCGGCCCGCAAGCGCCGATCAACTCCCGGCAAGTGCCTGCGAACGAGACTTCCCCGTCGCGGAGCAGGACCACCTGTCCTGCGGCGGTCGCGACGTCCGGCCGACCGGTCGCGATGATGAACGACCTCCCGCCCTCCGCCTCGTCCTGGATCATGTCCAGCACTTGGGCAAGCGTCGCCACGTCCATCGTGTCCAGGTCGCCGTCGATGACCGCCAACGGAGTTTCTTGCACAAAACACGGGAGCAGCGAGGCGGCCAGGATCTGCGACGGGGTCAATTGTCCAAACGGCTTGTCGCGGCAACCTGAAAGGCTGAGCGCGGTCAGGGCCCCAACGAGCCTTCCAGAATCGCCCCTGCGCAGGGCCGCCTTGCCGATACCGAGCGGAGTGGTCCTCTTGAGCCGAGAGATCCGCTCCGGGAACACAACGTCCGTCTCGACAACAACCCTGCCCTTGGATGGCTTGGCAGACCCGGCGATGCACTCCAGGAGCCTGCTCTTACCAGAAGATGGGCGCCCCATCACCGCGTACACCTCGCCCGGGTACACCTCTAGGGAGAGGGTTCTTCCGTCTGGCCTAAAAGCGACCGACTCAAGCCTCAGGACCGGGGAGTCTGGGCCCATCAGGTTTCAATCAGGTCCCGGCGGAAGTGCGTCAAGGTCTCTGGCCCGTTTTCGGTCACCAACACGTCGTCCTCGATCCGCACTCCTCCAAACCCATCGATGTAGACACCCGGTTCGACCGTCATCACCATGCCCGCGGCGAGCACATCGGTCGATCGCGGCGAAAGCCCTCCCGGATCGTGAACGTTCAGCCCGAGCCCGTGACCAAGCCCGTGGCCGAAGTACTGGGCAAGGTCCTTTTCCGCCAGCACTTCCCTGGCGTGGGCGTCGACCGCTTTGCCCTCCGTGCCGGCCTCGCACAGGGCGCAACACTCCTGCTCGGCCCGCAAGACCTGCTCATAGATCTCCCTGTGGCGGTCAGACGCCTTCCCCACAACGAACGTCCGGGTGATGTCGCTGCAGTATCCGTCGAGCTTGCCGCCACAGTCGATCGTCACAAAATCACCCTGCGTGAGCTTGCGGTCGCCGGCCTTGCCGTGCGGTTTGGCCGAGTTCGGCCCGCTCACCACGATAGGCTCAAACGCGAGCTCGGCCCCGTTCCTGCGATAAAAGAACTCCACGTCCAGGTGGATGTCGTATTCCGGCACCCCCGGCTGGACCATTCGCACGACGTGCTCCATGCAGGCATCGGCCAACTCGCACGCCGCCTTGATCCGTCTGACCTCCTCGGCCGACTTGATCTTCCTCAGTTCGGGTACCAGGTCGGGCGCGGGAGCCCACTTGACCTCGGGGAACGTTTCGGCGCGCTTTTGCCATGTGGCGTAGGTCACGCTCTGCTCGAACCCGATCTCCGTGACACCGAACGAGACGATCGCCTCCTTCAGCGTGTCCTCAAGGGTCTTCGGATTGCCGAAGGACACCACGTCCAACCCTGAAACCTGGTTCTTGGCCTGGATCGCGTACCGGCTGTCCGTGATGAACGCACCAGAATCCTGGGTCAAGAGCACGACCCCGAACGACCCCGTGAACCCGCTCAGCCACCGGATGTTGAGCGGGTCGGTCACAAGGAGCGATCCGACGTTTGAGTCCGCCATGCGCGAATGGAGCCTGACAATGTTCTCAACCATAAGACAACCTAATTAACCGAGTGTGTCGAGGGCCAGCAGCGCCCGAAGCGCCAGAAGATAGCCGATCGACCCAAGCCCTGAAATCTGGCCGACTGCGATCGGCGCGATCAGGCTCTTTTGGCGGAATTCCTCCCGCGCGTGGATGTTCGACATGTGGACCTCGATCACTGGCAACCGGACACTGACCAAAGCGTCCCGCAACGAGACCGAATTGTGCGTAAGTCCGCCCGGATTGATCACAATCCCGCTCGCCCACGACCGGTTCTCCTGGATCGTGTCGATCAGGACGCCCTCGTGGTTGGACTGCAGGATCCTCAGGTGGACGCCTAGCTCCGCTCCCACCGCCTGGATGTCCTCATCGATGTCGGAAAGGGGTTTCTTCCCGTACAGTTCAGGCTCGCGAAAGCCAGTCATGTTCAGGTTCGGGCCATGCAGCACCAGCACGTTCTTACGCTCAGCCATCTGATTTCTCCGCGGTTTCGGCCAACTCTTCCACCAGGCACGGGATGCCTCCCACGATCGGGTACCGTCGGCCGCACACTTGGCAGACCAGGTGGCTGCCTTGAAGCTGCAGACCCGGCCGGTCCGTACAGGCCGGGCAAGCGAGGATCGACAGTGCCTCCTCGCTCAGTTGGCGACCGCCTCGTACACTTGGATTGTCCGCCTCGCCGTTTCCTGCCACGAAAAGTCCTTGACCCGCTCCAGGCCCTTGAGCCGAAGAGACTCTAATTTACCGGAATCACCCAGAACGGAACCGACCGCACCGACCCACGACTCGGGTTGCCAGTTCGGCACGATGACCGCCCCCTCGCCAGCGACTTCCGGGATCGCGCCGCCGGAGCTTGCCACAACCGGACACTGGGCGGCGAACGCCTCCAAGATCGGGATCCCGAACCCTTCGTGGTAAGAAGGCAGCAGGAACGCGCTCGCACCGGCGTAGAGGGTCGCGATATCCCCAGAACCGACGTACCCGACCGCTTTCTGGTGGCTTGCCAGACCAAGTGCGCCTGGCTTGCCTGCGATGATGAGACTGTGCGGGAAGCTATCGTGCAGCCTGGCCGAAACCTCGACACCAAGGGCCGTGGCCTTCCGCGCCCAACCGGACCCGATCATGAACAAATACGGTGCGGCGACGCCAAACCGCTCCATGACTGTATGTCGTGCCTGCTCCCTGGCGGGCGGGTCAAAGTCGTCATCCAGTGCGTTGTACGTGACCGTCACCTTGCCAACGGCGGACGGGATGTACCGCTCAATCTCCCGCTTGGAAGTCTCGGACACCGTGAGCACCTGCGATGCGCGTTTGACCGACTGCGGAAGGAAACGCCGCAGCAAGATCCCGTTCTTGGCTGAGTACCAACCCGGATTAACGAAGAACGAAACGTCGTGGACGGTTGTCACCGCCCTCCCAGCTGAGAGCGGGCTGACGTTGTACTGCGTGTGGATGACCTGGGCGCCCATCTTCCGCGCGGCCAGCGGGAACCGGACCAGGCTCCACAAGCGGTCGTTCGATCCTGGTATCTGGACCCACTCAATGTCGACAGGTGTGGGAACACCTTCGGGCCGAGGGCTGTTTGAACAAAGTAGGAACCGATGGCCAGAGGACTGAACACTCAAGCCTGCGACCAAGCCGCGCCAGTAACTGGTGTCACCGGTGTTCTGCCTCGAGATCAGGCGGGCATCAAGCGCGATGGTCAGTCGGTTCAAGGTATCGTCGCCCGGTCGGATTCTAACCCGAGCGACTACAATACCGTTTAGAGAACAACGAGGCACGCCCGCCATGCAAAAGAAACAGACCCCATTCATGCTGATCGCCGTGATCGCGGTCGTGATGATGATCGCCCTCTTCCTCAACGCGACCGGAGGGATCGGACGCTTCATGGCCGACGCAGAGGCCCGCAAGCAAGAGAAAGCCAAGGAGTTCAAGGCTCCCGACGCCAGCACCGACGAGGCGCAAAAGAACAAGGCAAACCTGGCGACGGCCCTCAAGAGGAGCAACATGAAAGAGCCAGGAATGGAAAACCCTGCCCTGGCCGCCACCGGTAATCCAGCTTCGCCAACGATCTTCATCGAGAAGAACGAAAGGTACAAACCGGTCGAGAACCCGACCTCCACCGCCGCCCAATGGTGGCTTGAGGACTCCCAGGCCAAGGAAAACTCGGACAGCGTAAGGAAAGAGCGCGGCTTCTAGCCTTCAAGTCTGCCGTCCGACAGGTTTATCGGGTTTCTGCCCAGGGCAGCGACCAGTCGTGCGTCGTGCGTCGCGATCACAAACGATGTGCCTTTCCCAGCCAGGTCACCGACCGTCTCTGCCAGCCGTGATGTCGAACCCGCGTCGATGTTGGCACTCGGCTCGTCCATGAGTACCACTTGGGCTCCCGAGGCTAAAGCCCGAGCGAGTGTCACGCGCTGGTACTGGCCGCCGCTCAATGCGCCGCAGTCAGCCCCCTCCAGCCCGTCCAGCCCGACCATTGTGATCGCCCGGTTGACTAGATCCAACTCGGAGACGCTCCGGTCCCTGCCTGCCAACAGCCCCCACGAAACGACCTCGCTCACGGTAAAACCGGCAACGGGAGCCTCCTTTTGAGGCACCATCGCGACAAAACCCGACCGCGCCGCTCCCTGGGCAGGGTCGAACCCACCCGTGATCTGCCCCGTTGACGGCCTGATCTGCCCCCCTAACAGCTTCAACAGCGTGGTCTTCCCCGATCCATTGTCGCCAGTGAGGACGAGCACGCCCCCAGCCCCGAGGCTCAGGCTGAGTGGCCCTAGGCTGAACCCGGTGTCGTACGAAAAACCAACCTCGATGGCCTCAAGCCTGGGGCTCTTCAAGGACACCCTCCGAATACGCCCTCCACATGCTGGCGTAGGCCCCGTTCTGGGCAAGCAGCTCCTCATGCGAGCCGAACTCGACCGTTTCCCCTTGGCGCAACAACAGGATCTTGTCCGCCCGCGCCGCGGTCGAGAGCCTGTGGGCGATAAAGAGCGTCGTCCTTTGCTTCATGACCTTGGCCAGAGCGTCCGTGACAAGCCGCTCACTGTGGGTGTCCAAGTTGCTCGTGGCCTCGTCGAGCACCAGCACGGCAGCGATCGCCCTGGCGATCGCCAGCCGCTGGAGTTCCCCACCACTGAACCTGACCCCCCGCTCGCCAAGCACCGTCTCAAGCCCAGCACCAGACTCGTTGACAAACCCCTCGGCGTTCGACATCCGCAAAGCCAGGGCAAGGTCCTCGTCTGTGGCCTCTGTTCGACCCAGCCTCAAGTTGTCCGCGACCGATCCCGCGAACAAGAAAGTCTGCTGGGGCACCACGGCGAACTGGCTGCGCAGCCACGCCATGTTCAGGTCAAGATAGTCGGTGCCGTCAAAGGTGATCTTGCCCGCTGTCGGGTCGTAGAACCGCAGTGCCAGGTCCGCGATCGTCGACTTCCCCGCCCCGCTCGGACCCACCAGCGCCAGGGAGTGCCCGGGCTCCAGCACGAACGAAACGTCCTTTAACGCCAGACTCCCGTCGGGGTACTTGAACGAGACGTTCTCGAACGAGATCCTTCCTTGGGGCGTGGGCAAGACCGTCCTGCCGTTAGAGTCCGTCTCCTCGTCCGGTTGGTCAAGCACCAGCGAGTGGATGCGGTCGACCGCCGCCTGGACCTGGTTGTAGGTGCTCGTGAGGTTCGAGAGCGCCCGCAATCCCTGGTTCACCTGGTCCAAGGCCTGCACGACAACGATGATGTCCGCGAGCCGGAGCATGTCCGCCCTGGCCAAGAACCCGCAAATGTAAAGCACGAGCGCGATAGACAAAGCGCCGATCATCTCAACCATCGGCCGGAGCGAGGCCAGCCGCTTGGCTCCGACCAGTTGGGCCCGGTACTGCTTTTCGACAGCCTTGTCGAGCATGCCTTCCAGCTTGCTTTCTGCCGAGAACGCTTTGACGACCCTGACGCCGGCCAGGGCCTCCTGTGAGAGCGCGGTCACGTTGGCCAGGTCTTCCTGGATCGCGGTCTGCGACTCCTTGATCTTCCTGCCCATCCGGCTGACATAAAAGGCAACAACCGGCACGAGAGCCATCGCGATAAGCCCCAGACGCCATTGGATGAAGAACACCATCGCTAGCGCGACGACCGCTTTGATCGGCCCCTCGATGCTGTCTTTGACGACCTGCACGGCCGACTGATAAACCCCGACATCGTTGGTCACGATGCTCTGGATCTCGCCCGTGCGTTTGGCGTTAAAGTACGAGACCGGCAGGTTCATCAACTTCGTGAAAAGCCGCATCCGAAGGTCGCTCCCAAGTGCGCGGAACCTTGTCAATCCAGGCGGCAACGCATTTGTCCGCGAGCGGTTGCGACGCCCAAACGTGGTCAATGCGCAAGCCCTGATTTTTGCGAAAGCCGCCTTCGCGGTAATTCCACCACGAATAAAATCCTGCGTCCGGCTGATGCTGGCGAAACGTGTCCACCAAGCCCCAATCCATGATTTCCTGCAAGGCTTCGCGTTCTTGGGGGCTGCAATGAATCTGGCCTTCCCACGCTTTCGGATCGTACACGTCGCGGTCATCGGGCGCGATGTTGTAATCGCCACAGAGCGCCAGCGGCAGGTTC
>CAZGER010000077.1:0-7584 GCA_964524565.1 uncultured Chthonomonas sp.
CCTTGCCGTGGTGCTGCGCCTGACCCCCGGTGCCAGCGTCGTCCTTGCGCCGGACCAAAGGCTCAGAGCGTTCTGTCAGGATGGGCCGTGGGCCCTGGACCGGATAAATGCGTTCAAACTCGCCCATTGCCACCCCTCAGGCGACGTGTGGCACACCTTCGTCCTTCAAAAAGTTGCGCAGACGCCCCATGGCCTGGGTGTGCAACTGGTACACACGGCTCTCGCTGACACCGAGCACCCGCCCGATCTCCTTGAACGTCAAACCCTCAAAATAGTACAGAGCGATCACCAGCCGCTCACGCTCGGGCAACCGGTCGACTCCCGCCGCCAGAATACGCCGAAGCTCCTTGCCCTCCATGTCGCCGTCAGGATCGGCCTCGTCGTCAACGATCATCTCCACAAAGTGGATGTGGTCGTCACCGTCACTGCCACCACCGACGACATCGTCCAGCGAATAGACGCTCGTCCGGCCCATCCGCACCTGAAGGTCGCTGACCTCCTGCTCTGTGTAACCGGTCGCGTCGGCAAGCTCCCTCTGAGATCCAGGACGGCCGTGCTCCGTCTCAAAAGCCTGCGCCGCCCGGTCGAGGGCCTTCAGCTTCTCGCGGATCGAGCGGGGCACCCAGTCCTCGTCCCGCAACATCTCCAAGATCGCCCCACGGATCAAAGCGATCGCGTAGGTCTCAAACTTCACGTCCCTGGTCGGGTCGTACTGGTCGACGGCCTTGATCAGACCGATCACCCCAGCGCTCACCAGATCGTCCCGGTCCAATCCGCCAGGAACGCTCGTCACAAGCCGACCGGCAGTGATCTTCACGAGGTACGAATAGTGGTTGATCAGCTCGAACCGGGCATCGGCCTCCTTGTAAACCTTGAACTCGATCCAAGTCCGTTGCAACTGGTCAGGGGATAAAGGCATGAAAAACTCCAGACTAGGCGGCTTGGGCCGTCTCGTGGTCCTCGGCTGCTTCCGATACCATCGATGCCACGCGGGCCCTGGTCGAAATCGCCTCCCAGGCAGCACCGAGCACATGGCCGATCGCAAATGCCATCAATCCACGGACGGTGGTCGTCACCGGATCGATTCGCATCAGGATGCACACAGCCAACGCAGTGAGACCCAACACGCCACCGACCAACTTAGACACGCCGGACACCCGTTCTTGTTCCTACAGGCAGGACCACACTAAAAATACTGGCAACAAACACCGATATCCTCACCCCCAAACTCACAGAACGGTCGAAGGTGTCTGCCTCAAAAGCTAAAGCGGGATCTCAAGACCGTCGTAAGCGAGCCGCACCCCGGCAGGAAGTCCCGCCTCATAAACGTCGTGGTCGAACTCGTGGCTCAAGTGGGTCAGATACGTGGTCCCGGCGCCCAGCGCCTCCGCCGTCTCCAATGCCCGAGCGACGTGAAAGTGGTGCGGGTGAGGCTTGTGCCGCACCGCGTCCAAAACCAAAACGTCCAGACCCGTCAGCATCGGAACGACCTCCGCTGGGATCTCCCGCACGTCCGAGATGTACGCAAACCTGCCGACCTTCACCCCAAGACACGGCATCGACCCGTGGTCGACCCAAAAAGTCTCGATCTCCAACCCGCCCAGTTCCAGGACAGGCTCAACGTCGTGGAGCTCGAACTGCGGAACCGAGATCCCGTCCGGAGGCGTCAGGAACGCGTAGCTGAAAACCGTCCGGATCGCCTCGTGGAACACCTTCCCCGAAAAAACCGGAAAAGGCCGGCCGTACCTCACGCAGAACCCCCGCAGGTCGTCCATCCCCATAAAGTGGTCCGCGTGCGTGTGCGTCACGATCACCGCGTCAAGGTCCGTCACACCCGCACCCGTCAACTGGAGCCGCAGTTCCGGCCCACAGTCCACCAAGACGTTCCCCTTCGGCCCCTCCAGCAAAAGGCAGCACCTCGACCGGTGGTTCTTCGGGTTTGCCAAAAACTCCGGCGAGTAGTCAAAACCCACACCAGGGACACCGTTGCTGGTGCCAGAGCCTAAAACGACAGCCCTGGCCATCCCCTAGCCCTCAAAGGACTTCTGCAGGACGACCATCGCCACATAAGTGCTCGGAAGCTCTGTGTACTGCGCGATCCTCTCGATGCACCGCGCAAAGTTGCGCTCCGCCAGGTCGTCCGCCACCGGCGTCTCCCGCAGGGCCGAGACAACAATCTCCACCGCGTCGATAAAGTACCTTGCCCTGTTCTGCGGCAACGACCGGTTAGCCCGCGATGCAAAGGCCCGCGAAAGCTGCTCGTAGACCGTCTCCCAACTCCGACCGGCAGCGATCTCTTTCTTCTGCCGTTCAAGGGCCTGCTCCTGCAGCTTCCTCCGTTCTTCCCAACGGCGCTTCTCGGTCTCCCAGTCCTCGACCGTCGTGCCGTTGATCACGACCATCTCAACCTTCGACCCGATCTTCCCGGCCAGGTGAGTCTCGATCGCGTTGCGCGACTGGGCCAGCTTCAAGTGCCCGATCAACTCCGAATCCTGCGAAGGGATCCCAAGCACCGCCGCGTCACCCTCCACCGTGATCGGGACCACCGACTTCAGCGCCGTCCAAACGCCAACGCCCGTGACGCTCTTCATGATCTCCGGCAGTGCCGTCGCCCAGACTTCCTTGAAGCTCGTCATCCGCAATATTATGGGCGAATCACCAAATCCCTGGACTCCAACGCGTCCGACCGCTCACTTGCCCAAGAACACAAAGTCGCCGATGCCCTTGCTCACGTGCCCGCTCGGAAACTCCTGGATGCAAACAACACTCATGCTCCGTTCGCCCGACTGCTGGAAGATCCTGTAGTTGATCGCCTGCCCGTACATCACGTGACCAGAACCGGCAAGGATCACCATCACCCAGTTCTCAGAGTTCCTCTGGCCCATCCAGTCGATCGCCGAATTCGCCATGCCCGTGTCCCACGTCACCTGGCCCGAATAGATGTTCCTGGCCTGGTCCTCCGGCATCGGGTGGCCACCCATCAAAGCGTCAAAGACCATCCTGTGGTTCTTGTTTGTCAGGTCCAGCTGCGGCACCCAGCGCTTTTGGAACTCGTCGAACGAGGCGTACCCCGACCGGCTCACCTGCCGCACCCACTCACGCGGCACGTTCAACGCGACGACAGGCAGGCCAAGCTCTTTCACCGCCTCCAAGACCGGACGGTACGCCCCAAAATCGTGGCCCCACTGCTTGTCCCAGTTGCTAGCCGTCCTAAACTCCTCAATGGTCATCCGCCCCGAACTCAGCCCGCTCACGTACTTCTGGTTGTCCCGCGTGAACATCTCCATCCCGACCGCGACGTGACGGCCGCTCTTGACAAGCGCCCGGATAATGTCGGCCTGTGCCTGGTGGTGGCCGGGTGTCGCATGGTTCTCACCGACCAGCACGTACTTCACACCCTTGGAAGCCGCAGCGATCTCGTCGACACCCACCTGACCGCCGTCAGCCGTCCGCGTGTAACCCGGCTTGGGGACGACGTTCCCCGGAGCACCGATCGGAAGGGCATATGGGTCGACCGCCTGGGCGACAATGATCGAAAGTAACAGAGACATGCCCCGATTCTACTGGACATTGCGCCCGCAACCCCGCAGCCCAGGCCCACCCAGGCACAAATACCGGCTCGCAAAAAAACCCGTAGAAATACGGAATACTGGTAATTATACTAGGTGTCCAGGCAATTCTAACAGGGAACAAGACACTCGTTGAGCCTTGTCCGGGCCAACGGGGCAGCAGGAAGCAGCCACCGCCGGACGGATTCACGGAGGAAACGAAACATGTCTTTTCGCATCAACACGAACGTCACGGCGATGAACGCCTTGCGCAACCTTGGCACCACCGGCCAGATGTTCAACAAAAGCGTCAACCGACTCTCCACCGGCATGAGGATCACCTCGGCCGCGGACGACCCGGCTGGCCTCATCTTCTCGGAGAACTTCCGCGCCCAGATCAGCGGCGTGGAGCAAGCCATCCGCAACAACCAGGACGCCCTCAACTACGCAAAAACCGCTGAAGGCGCCCTCGACGAGCTGGCAAGGCTCCTCCGCGACGGTCGGTCCCTCGCTGTGGCGTCCGCCAACTCTGCGATCCTCGATTCCAGCCAGCTTCAGGCCAATCAGACGCAGTGGAACCAGATCGTCACGTCCGTCAACCGCATCGCGACCGAGACGCAGTTCGGCAAAAAGCGGCTCCTCGATGGTAGCTCTGGCGTCATCGCGGCCGTCGTCAAACCCGCGACCCTCAAAGCAGTGAGTCTCAGCGGAACATGGGGCGGGACCTCCATCACCGCCGGCAACGTGGATGTCAACGTCACGACGGCCGCAACAAAGGCCACCACGACAGGCACACGCACCGTCACCGTCGGCTCCCTTGCCGCCTACCTGACGACCGCTGTCGGCGCCGCCGCAGGCACCTTCTCGATCAACGGCACCTCGATCCAGGCCAATTCGTCCGACACGTGGGGAGACGTGATCGCAAAGATCAACGCTGTCTCCAGCACCACCGGCGTAGTCGCCGACGGCTTCTACAACGGTACGGCCGGCGCGGTCCGACTCACGTCCAACAAATCGGGCACCGTGGGCAACTTCACCCTCGCTGACCAGGGCGTGCTCCTCAGCGGCCCAGGAACCGCCACCGCGACCGGCGTCAACGCCGTCGCAGACGTCACGATCGGCGGTGTCACCGTCACCATGACCGGCGGACTGGCAGGCAACGACGGGTCCACCCTCACCGACGCAGACGGCAACGTGATCACGCTCCAGGACAACGTCGCAACGGGCAACGTCACCGGCGCCGCAGTCGTCCAGGTCGGACTCGCACAGTTCCAGACCGGTGGCAACGCCAACCAGCGAACGACCCTCAACATCGGTTCGTTCACAGCAACGAGCCTCAGCCTCAACAACATCGACATGACCTCGTCCGCCGGTGCCACCACCGCGATCCAGGCCATCGATGCTGCCATCGCTGAACTCAGCAAAAAGCGCGGTGACATTGGCTCCTTCAGCCGCAACGTCCTCGAAAGCAACGTCCGCAGCCTCGGAATCGCAAGGGAGAACCTGAGCGCGACCGAAAGCAGCGTCCGCGATGCCGACATTGCCGAAGAAATGACCAACTACACCAAGCTCCAGATCCTGCAGCAGAGCGGCCTCGCCGTCCTGGCACAGGCGAATGCAGGCCCGCAGGGCGTCCTCAGCCTGCTTCGGGGCTAGTGAGTGAACCCTGACAACTTCTATCCAGCGAAAAGACCGCCCGGGCCTCGTGCCCGGGTTGTCTTTTTTGCCTAGGTCGTCGCCAGACGCACCTGCGCCAAAGTCCGCCTGATCCTCCCAAACAGCTCGGCCCTCGCGTCACTGGCCGCCGCAAGGCTCACCGCCACCATCTCCACAGAGTCCCCAGGCTTCAGCCGAGCCAACACCGACCGGTCCGCCTCGATCACCGCCCCCAGCCGCGCATACCCGCCGATCGTCGGCCCGTCCGGCCCGTGCACAAGCACCGTCCCGTCTGGAGTCTCCTGCAAAAGCCCGAAAACGCTCGGCTCGCTCTGCCCAAGCGACGCCTGACCCTCAAGACCTGCCCCGATCCGTACCCCGACCCTGTCCGACTCCGCCAAAACCCGCCCCTCCATCGCCGAATGGCTCCCAAACGCCACAAACCGCATCCGCCCGACCCTGGGCCAAAGACCACTGTCCAAACGCGCCTCCCCGCCCTGCGCCCCTCCGACACTCAACTCCCCCGGCACCGGGACGCACTCCCGCGGCCGAGCCTCCAAACCGTCCCAACTCACCGTCACACGCCCCCCGCAAGGCTCCACGACAAGCTCCTCACCCGCGCGCCACACAAACACCCCCGGGCCACGGTGCAGCGTCCCGCCCGTGCTCGATTCCGCCCCCGGGCTCAAGACCGCGACCCTCGTGTCCCGGTCCGTCACGGCACGAAACCGCGCCAGAACCTCGACACAACCAGTCGCCCCAACCAACATAGAACCCGCCACTTCCCGCGAGACCGGGTCGAACCACCCCCCTGGCGGAACCCCGTACATCCTCAAGCCCGGCGCCCCGTCGCCAACCAAAAGGTTGATCCGGTAGGTCTCGACGACCGTTACTGCCATCCCACCTCGTAACCCGCGCTGTCCAGGGTCTCCCGCACCACCGCGACAGTCTCGACCGCCCGCACCCCGTCCCCGTGGACACAGATCGAATCGACAAGCCCAGCACGCGCAAGCACCTGGTCCGCCACCTCGCTGAGGTCTGTGATCAGGCTCCCAGCCTCAGAACGCGGCACCAGCCGACCATCGCTCCCGTACCTTCTGTCCGCAAACCCCTCGCGGATGACCCCAAAACCGGTCGCCTCGCCGATCGACTCGTGGAACGTCCCCGGCAGACCCATCAGCGGAAGGTGGAACCTCATGCACAAAGAAGCCACAGCCGTCGAAGCATCGCCGAACCCGCACGAATCGTTGTACAAGCCCCCGTGCGGCTTGATGTAAACAGCGTCCTGCTCGACCAACCGGACCTGGTCCACCAACTGGTGGTAAAGCCCCTCCCGCTGCCCCTCGTCAAGCTCCGACAAGGTGCGACGCCCAAAGTGGGCCCTGTCCGCATAGCCAGGGTGGGCGCCCACACGCACGCCCATCGCGTGGCAAAGAACGATCGTCTCACAGGTGGTCTCCGCGTCCCCAGCGTGGACGCCGCAGCACACGTTCGCACTGGTCGCGAACTCCAAAAGGTCCCGGTCGTGCCCCGCCCCCTCTCCGATGTCGACATTGATGTCGATCCGCCTCACAACCGCTCACCCCTGTACCGCTCCGCCACCGGTGCCGGCACCGATTCAAACCGCACAGTGTCACCCGCCGAGATCGGAAAGTAACCGTCCTCCACGTCCACCAGGCACAAAGGCGTGACCCCCAGCACCCACCAACCCCCCGGCCGGACGAGAGGATACACGCCCGTTTGCCCGCCCGCTATCGCCACCGACCCCGCCAGGACCGCCGGCGAAGGAACCGACTTCCGCTCTAGCCTCAAACGCTCGTCCAACGGCCCCAAGTAAGGAAAACCGGGGCAAAACCCGACCGCAAAACACTCGTACTCGACCGCCGTGTGACGCTCGATCAGCTCCCGCCGACCGATCCCCAGCTTCTCGCAAGCTGCCCAAACGTCCGACCCAGCCTCGTAGTCCACTGGCACGATGTGCGCCCTGCACTCCTGTCCAGACACAGGGTGTTCTGCAGCCTCCTGCAACAGCCCGATCTCACCGGTCGAAAAGACTGCCGGGTCCACGTACACCGCCACCGTGTCGTAAGCCGCCACCACATCGACGATGCCGCCTATCCCGGCCCGGCGGAGTGCTCCGGCAACCAAATGACCGGGTGCCGACAAATCTCGCATAATGAAAGCGCTCTCGCTGAGAGGCTCCAACTGCATGGCCCATATTAGCGGAGTCTCGACCAAAAATACGATTCCTCACAATGCAAATTCAAATCACCCTCGATCCAGGTGCCGAGCCACCTTGTTACGCCTCCGTCGACGCCGCCGGAATGGACCTCAATGCGTTCGAGGACGTCGAGCTCCGACCCCTCCCAAGGGCCCTCGT
>CAZGER010000078.1:0-7550 GCA_964524565.1 uncultured Chthonomonas sp.
ACTCCGTTGTCGTCTGGAGCCGACCGTAGTCTCCGATGAGCTTCCCGGCTGCCTTGCAAAGGGCCGTGGCGTTGACGAATCAATCCGTCGCTCGCTGCTGGATCAGGGAATCTTCGACGTCGTGTTCAATGATGGCAAGGTGGAACTGCATTCATGCTCTCCAAGGATTGCAAACTCGTGCCGAGAATGGTACCATGCTTGAGCGGACATGGAACCAGGTTCTATGACACGGTGTATGTATGAGTGTGCCAAAGCGCGGAGAACAAGGCCCTGAAGACTCGAACGAAGTTGCGTTCCGAGTCTTCAGGGAATCTGTCGGTGAGTCGGAAAACCCAGTCAGCGAGTCGAAGAAGAACCCAGCCGCAGTGTCGCTGGGGCGTCTTGGTGGGCTGAAAGGTGGCAAGGCACGTGCGCTTAAGATGAGCGCAGAGGAGAGGAGCCGCATTGCCCAAAATGCGGCTCTCGCAAGGTGGAAGAAGCATGACGGGGGCCAGTAATGTCGGTCCATACGACGGCTAGTCCTCTCGTCGAGCAAGAGCTGAACAAGAGAGCGAGTGCCTTTGAGAAATCCCGCGATGCCGACTTGGTGACGGTGTTGTCACCTATCGTGTATGGACTCGACAACCTCCTGAGAGATGTTGTCGAGTCTCGCAAGTCACGTAGGCAAAACCTGGCGGTAATACTGGAGACACCCGGAGGATATATTCAGGTTGTCCAAAGGATCGTTGAGACATTCAGGCGGCACTACGCCCGCGTTGACTTTTATGTGCCCGACTTTGCGATGTCGGCGGGAACGGTGCTGGTTATGTCTGGCGATGCCATTCATATGGATCACTATTCCCGTCTCGGGCCCATTGACCCGCAGATTCAACGTCCTGGTGGCGATGACCTTGTTCCCGCACTCGGCTATCTGGCGAAATATCAGGAACTGCTTGACAAGTCTGAAGTGGCTGCACAAGGAAAAGGCCCAGATTTGACGCGGGGGGAACTCGCCGTCCTGCTTAATTTCGACCAGGCGTCGCTCTACGGCTACGAACAAGCGCGTCAGTTGTCCATTACCCTGTTGATTGAGTGGCTGGCGAAATACAAGTTCAGAAATTGGACGGTGACGCAAACCACCCAAACCTCAGTAACGGATCAAATGAGGGAGGATCGAGCAAAGCAAATTGCGGAAGTTCTCAATGACACGAGCGTTTGGCACTCTCACGGGCGGTTTATTCCAATGGATCGTCTCAAGGAACCAGATATCAACCTAGTGATCGATGACTTCGGCCAGGATGCCAAATTGAGTTCCCTCATTCGGAGCTATCACGGTCTCCTCCGTGACTACCTGAGCAAGACGCAATTCGAGAGCGTCGTGCACACACCCCAAAAATTTGTACCAGTGATGCCATGAAAGTTTTGACCGAAGAGGAAATCCAAGCCCTGAATAGGCGTGACCCAAGTGGGGAAATCGCGCGACTCGTTAAGGAACTGAAGGAATTGAAAGACGCGGGGGTAGTTCCGCCCGCTGCTACGCCGGAAATTCCTTATGCCCATCCAAAGCAACGGCCCTTTTGTCCCATGGATGACCCAAGGGCCGTGAAGCTAAGAATAAAAAACTGACCAGAATGCTTGTCATTCTAATGATTAGAATGCTTAACAGGTCGTGTGAACAGGCGTTCTCTCGACAAACAGACCCAAATCGTTCGGTCGCTCGTTGAAGGAAACTCCATCCGGGCGACCGTTCGCATGACTGGCGCGTCTAAAAACACAATCGCCAAGTTGCTGGTCGACTTCGGGACGGCCTGTGCCCGGTACCAGGACGGCCACCTTCGCAATGTCGAGGCCAATAATGTTCAATGTGACGAGATTTGGAGCTTCGTCGCCTGCAAAGAGAAGAGCAATCCCGAGGACAAGATCGGCGAGTTCGGCTATGGCGACGTGTGGACGCGGAATCAAAGCTGGTTCCTTGCTGGCATGTCGGCATGAGGGACGCGGACTCGGGGCACCTGTTCATGCAAGACGTAGCGGGCGGACTCGCCAACCGCGTTCTAATGACCACTGACGGGCACCGTGTGTACTTTCGGGCAACCATGGGCGCGTTTGGCCAGGGCGGCATTGACTACGCAATGTTGGACAAGGTTTACGGCAACGACGCTACAGCCCCGCGGTCTGCCTCTCGGCTGAAAAGACACGCATCAGCGGCGAGCCCGACATGAAGCGAGCCACGACGAGCCACGTAGAGCGGCAATACCTCACATTGCGAATGTGCATGCGACGGTTTACGCGCCTTGCGAACGGGTTCAGCAAGAAGCTAGAGAACCACATGGCCGCGGTAGCCCTTCACTCCATGTACTACAACTTCGTGCGCGTCCATCAGACGCTCAAGACGACTCCCGCCGTTGCCGCTGGAGTCACTGACCAGGTTTGGCCCTTAGAGAAGCTGGTAGCACTGGCTAATTCAAACTGACCCATTACTCTAAAGGGCAGTCGGCGAAAGGCGGGCTCAAAGAGCCCGCCTTTCACATGACGCTCCAACCTGGTTTGAACTCGGGGTGGATGAGGGAGTCGAACTCGGTCGTCCCCCGGGTCTTCATCGCCCGCCAGTCCCACTCGACCTTGGTGCCGTCGGCCCACACCGCAAGGTTGCCCAGCAGAACCGCCTCCGTCAGCGGCCCCGAGTACCCCGAGAAGTTCGAGACGGCGGGCTTGCCGCCCTCGGCCGCCCGGATGAACTCTGCCATGTGCCCTGGTGACTCGTCCACTTCCATGTCGGGGATCTCTCCCCCACCGACGATGTGGAACTTCATGTTCGATTCGTCCTCGCCGTAGATCGTGGCGTGTTCACAGACCACGATCACACCGTTCCCGCCCAGCGTGAAGCCAGGGACGAGGTCGGCCGACGGGCGCTTGCCGCCGTCGTGCCAACGCAGTGTGAAGGCGGGATTGCCGCCCTTGGCCGGGTATTGGTAGTCGACGATGACCCAGGCGGGGAAGCTGTCGCGGTTATGGCCGCTGGTCTGGGCTTGCACGGAGACGGGCTTGCTCAGGTCCAGGGCCATGTGCGGCATGTTGAAAATGTGGCAACCCATGTCGCCCAACGAGCCCGTGCCAAAGTCCCACCAACCGCGCCAAGCAAAGTGGTGGTAGCCCTCGGCGAACGGCCGTTCCGGA
Source organism: uncultured Chthonomonas sp. (assembly GCA_964524565.1). GTDB lineage: Bacteria > Armatimonadota > Fimbriimonadia > Fimbriimonadales > Fimbriimonadaceae > UphvI-Ar2. The sequence continues at coordinate 3,157 of CAZGER010000078.1, forward strand.
CGCGAACCGAGCCAAAGGTCAAAGTCCAGGGACTTGGGGCACGTCGCCGGCTTTGGCCTGTCGACGCCCTGCGGCCACCATCCGGCGGCGCGGTCGGTCCACAGATAGATCTCCTTGACATGGCCGAACTTGCCGGCCTTGATCGCTGCCGCGACGTTGCGCATGGGGGTGCTGGCGGTGCTCTGGTTGCCCATTTGGGTCGCAACCCGCTTCTCTCGGGAGATCTGCGCGAGCCTTCTTGCCTCCCAGATCGTCCGGGTGAGCGGTTTTTCGCAATAGGTGTGCATGCCTGCCTTCATCGCCAGGGCCGACGCGGTGGCGTGGTGGTGGTCCGGAGTGCTGATCACGACGGCATCGACCTTGCCCTGCATCGCGTCGATCATCTCTCTGTAGTCGATGAAACTAGCGGCACGGGGGTGCTCCAGCATCGTCTTGGTCCGATCGTTCATGTCGACGTCGCACAGAGCGACAATGTCGGAGTGCTCCGCCGCCCATTGCCTGCCGCTCCAGCCCTTGCCGCCACAACCAATGATCCCGACAGCCAAACGCTCGCGGATCACGGGCGTTGCGGGAATCGTGCGCGACGCCGCCTGCACCAACGGAGTGCCCACGAGCCCAGTCGCCGCGACAGCGGCACCCTTCAAAATATCGCGCCTAGAAATCTGCTTGGACACTTTCAAATCCTCAAGCCGCAGTTTAGCCCGAAGACTGTGCGTTCTTGACCCCGCTATACTCGGCGCATGGAACCAAAACTGACACGGAGGAGCCTTCTTGCCGCTGGCGCTGCCGCAGGGCTCGCCCCGGTCTCACGGGCGATGGGGCCGACGATCCTGGTTCCGAGGGCGGTCCGGCCGGTCGTCATCGCTTCTGGGAACGGGCACACGGTCAAGAACGGCGGCCAGGAGACCTGCGTCCAGACCGCTTTTAGGATGTTGTCCGCCGGAGAGGACGTGCTGGATTCGGTCGTTGCCGGTGTCAACATCGTCGAGCTCGACCCCGTCGACACCAGCGTCGGTTACGGGGGCATTCCCAACGCGGACGGCGTCGTCCAGCTGGATTCTTGCTGTATGCACGGGCCAAAAAAGTGGGCGGGCGGCGTCGCCTGTCTGGAAGGGGTGCGCACGCCCTCGCAGGTCGCAAGGCTCGTGGCCACCAGCACGGACCACCACCTTTTGGTCGGGCAAGGCGCGCAGGCGTTTGCCAAGGCGAACGGTTTTCAGATCGAACCGGACTTGAACACCGAGCGCTCCCGCAAGGTCTGGCTTGAATGGAAGAGAAGGACCGATCCCTCCCACTATCTCGACCCGGCCAAGCGGCAGGACCCACCGGCCCAGGCCGGCTTTGAGGCAGCCAGGCAGATGGCCGAAGAAGGCTGGTTCGACCCCCAGCACCTGTGGGGAACGATCAACTGCAGCGCCATCAACGCCAAAGGCGAGATCTGCGGTGTCACGACGACCAGCGGCCTCGCGTTCAAGATCCCTGGCCGCGTGGGGGACTCGCCCATCCTGGGGGCGGGGCTGTACGTGGACAACTCCGTCGGCGCAGCCGGTTCGACCGGTCGGGGCGAGGCGAACCTGTACGGGCTCTGCTCGTTCCTGATCGTGGACGAGATGCGCCGGGGGGCGCACCCCAAGGACGCCGGAATGACAGCTCTGAGGCGGGTCGTGGAGAACACGGTCGAAAGACGGCTCTTGAACGAGGAGGGCAAACCCAGTTTCGGGCTCCAGTTCTACATCCTCGACAAGTCCGGCCGCCACGCCGGGGTCACGCTGAACGGGCGGGCGACCTATGCGGTCTGCGATGAAAACGGCCCCCGGCACGAGCCCTGCGAAACCCTGGCCTGAGCCCAGGCGGGGCGAGGCGACAACATAGGGCATGGTTTCACGGGAAGAGTGCCTTGCCATGCCCAAGGTCGAGCTCCACGTCCATCTGGAAGGCTCGATCCGACCACAAACCGTCCTTCAACTGGCGCGGCAAAACGGCGTCCCCCTCCCCCACGATACGGTCGAAGGGCTGGCAGACTGGTACCGGTTCCGCGATTTCCGGCACTTTGTCGAGGTCTACGTCGCCGTCAGCAAGTGCATCCGCAAGCCAGAGGACATCGAGTTCATCGCCTGGGAGTTCCTAGAAGGTCAGCACGCTCAGAACATCCTTCACTCGGAGGTCACATACACCGCGTCGACGATCGAGACCCACTGCGGGATCCCCTGGGACGAGCAGATCGACGCCCTGGAGCGAGCGATGGAACGGGCCAGGAAAGAGCTGGGAGTGACCATGCTGCTGGTGATCGACATCGTCCGCGGCGACTCCCCCGAACGGGCCGCCCAAGTGGCCGACATGGCCCTTTCGGGCAAAGGCCGCGGCGTGGGAGCCCTCGGCCTGGCCGGCCCCGAATCGGTCGGGGAGGCGGCCCCCTACAAAGCCTCGTTTGAGCGGGCCAGGGCTGGCGGGCTGGAGGTCATCCCCCATGCAGGAGAGACGCTCGGCCCTGAGAGCATTTGGGAGGCGATCGAGCTCACGAACGCCCGCAGGATCGGCCACGGCGTACGGTGTCTGGAGGACCCCACGCTTGTCGAAGAGATCCTCAACCGTGGGATCGTCCTTGAGGTCAGTCCCACCTCCAACGTCTGCGTCGGCGGGGTTCCCACGTTCGAGCAGCACCCCCTGCCACGCCTGGTGGAGGCGGGGATCACCGTGACCTTGAACTCTGACGATCCGCCGATGTTCAGCACCAGCCTCACCGACGAGTACGCCAAGTGCTCAGCCGCGTTCGGCTGGGACTCTGGGTTTCTGCAAGGCCTCGCAAAGACGGCCGCCGAGCACTCGATGCTCAGCGGCCGCGAAAAGGCCGACCTCTTGGCCAGGCTGGGCTAGGCTCTGCGCCGCCTTGCCCGCAAGAGCATCCCAAGGGCGGGTGCTGCGAAGAGCAGGGTCATCGGCTCAGGGACGGGGGCCATTTCCAGCTGATAGAACGCAGTCGATCCCTCGTCCTCGTTGCCAAACGCGTTGACCCCCACCAGGCTCCGGGTCCGGTAAAGGCCACCGGTCATCACGCCAGTTTGCTCGATCGTTCCCTGGCTCCCGCCCAGTGAAAAGGTCGTGTACAAGTTCTGCCAGGCCGTCCCGTCCCACTTTTGCAGGGCGACAAAGTTGTTCGCCCCAGCGTTCTGAACGTCCACGGACAGGAAACCAAAGAGATGGTACGAGACACTGGCGGACAGCGTGAACTCAAGGACGAGTTCGTTTCCCGGCGCAAGACTCGAGAACTGGGCGACCGCCGGCCCGGTCGAAGCGGCAGATGCCGTCGATCCTTGCTCGACCTGGAGCCCGGTGAAGGCTGATGTCGTGCCGAACAACAGGTAGGCGTGCGCCACCGAACCCGCGACGGAAGCGGTGTAGGGTGTTGTGCCGAGCGTCCCGCTTGTTGACCCGGTGAAGTCCAGGTTCTCGTCGTCTGTGTCCAGGACAGTGCTGTCGGTCACGCTGTCGTTGCCGGTAAGGGTGTTACCGCCAGCACCGTAGACATAAGCGTAATTAAGGTTGGAAGTGCGTCCAACAAGGGTCTGTGCGCTCCCAAGGCTCGCAAGTGACGCGGCCAGGATCGCAACCAAACTGGTTCTTTTCATTTTTCTCCTCTCTTGCAACCAAGAGTGTCCAATTGTCCATCCGGGGGTGTCACAAAACCGTCACAGCGCCAAGGGGCCGCGCGGCGGGCTGGGCCCGCCGTTACCAACCGACTGTGTCTTGCCGCTCAATCCCGAGCGCGGACGGGGGGGACATCGAACGTCCAGGTTCCTGAGCCGACCCGCCGGGGATCCGACCCTGGCAGCGTCACGTTGGCCGTCGTGTTGGGCGGAACCTCGACCGTCACGCGCACCGATCCACCGACCCTGCGCCACTCTGTCCGCACCATCCCTCGCACCGACTCGTACCGGCACTTGGCCCATTGCAGCTGAGGGTCGAACTTGGGCGACACGTTGACCTCTCCGTATCCGGCAGAAGCCTCTTTTATCCCCCCGATGTGCTCGAACATCCACCCTGCGACCGCCCCGTATGCGTAGTGGGCAAAAGAGTTCATCCCGGGGTCCTGGAACCCCTTGTCAGGCGTCCAGCCGTCCCACCGCTCCCAGATCGAGGTCGCCCCGTTCTTGACCGTGAACCCCCAGCTGGGGAAGGTCGTGTTGTGCAAGAGGCGGAAGGCGACGTCCTCCCGACCGATTTTCACCAAGACGTGCATCAGGTCGCGCGTCCCGACAAACCCGGTCGAAAGGTGCCAGCCCCTGCGTTCGATGTCCGCCACGAGGTGCTTGGCCGCCAAAGCCGCCTGCCCCGGTTCCAAAAGGTCGAACCCCTAAGCCAGCACGGAGGCGCACTGGGTCTCGCCCTTAACCTTG
>CAZGER010000079.1:0-2299 GCA_964524565.1 uncultured Chthonomonas sp.
TTGGCGTTAAACCAGATTTCGTGCTTTCCCTGACGGATCAGTTCGCACTTGTGCTTCAGGAGGTGGCGACGAAGCTCGGCCTTCGTCACCTAGAGTGTCACCTCGTCAAGAAGATCGATTCGAAGGTGGGCGAAGAGCCGTTTCTTCTCCTTTTCGTCGAGATCGCGGGGCACCCTGATCTCAGCCAGCCGTCCTCTGTCGAGGAAGTAGCGGAGCACAGTCATGCCGCCCTCGACGGGTTCCACCACAGGAGCCGCGTCGGTCTGACTTTTGTCGGGTCTGCTATGCGGACCTGCTGCACCCTTGGTCTTTCTCGAAGCATTGGTCGTGCGCTGTGGAGCGGGGTCACTACCCGCTTGTGGTTTGCGCCCGTCGGGCGGTACTTTCGCGGCGATCATCTGGTAGGTCCTGGCGAGGTTCTTGGCTGAGCCCTCCCCTAGGCCACGCGCCATGAAGAGATTCACGAGAACGTCCCCAGAGGCATCACTCGGCACAGCTTCCACGATGTCTATGGGGAATGCTGTGCGAAGCATCGAGTCGCACGCCTCGGCATAGGACTCGTCGATCCGCCACTTTTTCGCCAACTCGGTTGGGATCCCTTCTGCATCGACCAGGCCCAATAGCGCAAGACTCCGAAGAAGCGAGATTGCGCTGCCTTTAGCAGTGTAGCCTGGAATGTTGGCCATGATCCATGCGGTTGAGAGTTTCGATGGCATGGCTTTTCGAAGGCTGTCTCGGGCCGCGGCATACGCCGCCCTCCCGACGACAGGCATTGATATCTTCGACATGCGATCGATCATACCACAGCACGTGGGCCCCAGTGTAATTCGTGATCACGTGCAAGTCATGTGTCGCACACTTATCTCGTCACGCGGGATGTTCCTATGTTAAGTGTCCGCCCAGCTGGGAGGCAAAGGGGCTGTTGGGGGAGGTTGCAAACGTCGGAGGCGTGGGTTTGCGCTGTGAGATGGGGGGGCGAGGGGGGTGCCCAGAGATCGGACGCTTAAGGAGATGGCTGCCCCACAGGGATTCGAACCCCAACTATCGGTACCAGAAACCGGTGTCCTACCGTTAGACGATGGGGCAGCTCGACTTTAGATTATGGCCGATGTTGGAAGGGTCTGAAGGACGGGTCTGGGGCGGGGTGTAGAAACGGGCCAGGGGTTGTCTTCCCTGGCCCGTGAGCACCATGTCGGTTTGCGGCTTTTTAGGCCGCGGTGGAGAAGGCGATGTATCTTTCCTTCCCGCCGAGGACCTCGTCGATCCTGGACTTTCTCAGCCTTTCGGCCTCGTCTTCGTCCCGTGTGATGAACGTGACGGAACCTGCACCGTGGTTGATGCACGCCTCCCTTGCGGTTTCGAGGAGGGATTCAACCTCCTGCTCCATTTTGGAGGCGGTGGAGTAGTCGATCACGACGGTGAACGGTTCTTGTCCGAACTCTTCGAGGGTATCTCGAAGGTCGTCGCAGAAGACCATAGCTTCGCCTTTGGACACGCGTCCGCCAAAGCAGGCTTCAATCTGTTGATCGTCAGGGTTCCAGTTCAGAAGGTACATTTTTCGGGTCTCAATCAAGTTTCCACGACGCCAGTGCGCCATGTACTGGTTGTATTCACCATTCGAGGCTGGGATCCCCTGGCACGGCTACCAGATGTGGGGTTGTTTGGTGTGAGTCCCGTTTGATTGCGGGGTTGTGGCGCGATGGTGCGCCGGTGGGGGTGGATTTGGCGCCCCTTCGCGCTTGTTTGCGCAAAGGGGCTTTGGGGGGCCTAGCTGGCCTCTTTGATCATTTCGGCGGTCATCAGGACGGGTTTGCACTTGTCGGTGATGATGCCTGGGGGGATGACGACGCGTTTGACGTCGCCCTTGCTGGGAACCTCGTACATGACTTCGAGCATGACCTGTTCGATGATGGCTCGGAGGGCTCGGGCGCCGGTCTTGCGTTTGATGGCCTCTGCAGCGATCTCTCGGAGGGCCTCGCTGGCGACTTGGAGCTCGACGCCGTCGAGTTCGAAGAACCGGGCGTACTGCTTCATGATCGCGTTTTTGGGCGCGGTGAGGATCTCGATGAGGGCTACCTCGTCCAGTTCGTCGAGGGCGGTGATGACGGGCAGGCGGCCGATGAACTCTGGGATCAGGCCGTACTGCATGAGGTCTTCTGGTGTGACGTCCCTGAGGACGTCCTTTTTACGCTCTTCCTTGGACTGTGGATCGGCCCTGAAGCCCATCGTGTTGTCCTTTTGGCGCCGCATGATCACGTCTGCGAGGCCTTCGAAGGCTCCTCCGCACACGAAGAGGATG
>CAZGER010000079.1:2309-7544 GCA_964524565.1 uncultured Chthonomonas sp.
CTCCTGTTGGGGGTGTTTGCGTCCGCCCTGTGGGGGCACGTTGGCGGTGGTCCCTTCGAGGATTTTGAGGAGTGCCTGTTGGACGCCCTCTCCGCTGACATCCCTTGTGATGCTTGGGTTGTCGCTCTTGCGGCTGACCTTGTCGATCTCGTCGACGTAGATGATGCCGCGCTCGCAGAGTTCTTTGGCGTTGCGGGGGTCCATGGACTCTGCGCTTTGGAAGAGTTTTAGGAGGATGTTCTCAACGTCCTCGCCGACGTAGCCTGCTTCGGTGAGCGCGGTGGCGTCTGCGATGGCGAAGGGGACGTGGAGCATCCTGGCCAGGGTCTGGGCCAGGAGGGTTTTTCCGCTACCGGTCGGGCCGACGATGAGGATGTTACTCTTTTGGAGCTCGACATCGTCGTCGGCGGGTTTGTCGTTGATGCGTTTGTAGTGGTTGTAGACGGCGACGGCGAGGGCTTTTTTGGCAAAGTCCTGGCCGATGACGTAGCTATCGAGGAACTCGACGATCTCTTTTGGTTTCGGCACAGCCCGGTCTGCTGCGTCTGTACTGAGCTGGACGCGCTGGCGGTCGAGTTCTGCGGCGGCGCTTTCCATGCGTTTGCCGCCGTCGTTGTGCAGGATATCGTTGCACAGATCCACGCAGTCGCTACAGACAGCGCCGTGCAGCCCAACGATGAGTTTGGGCACCTGCTCCTTCTTTTTGCCGCAGAGACAGCAACGGTCCCTGCGTTCTTCAGTCTTCGCCATTACGTAGTCCTAAGATAGATTATCGCTCGCCCGGCTTCAAAACTTTATCGATCAGGCCGTAATCGTGGGCTTCTTGTGCGGACATGAAGTAGTCACGGTCGCAGTCTTTGCTGACCTGTTCGACGGTTTTACCGGATGCTTCGGCCAAGATTTGCATGAGAATCGACATATATCGGTCTGCTTCGGCGATCGCGATCTTCATGTCTGTGAGTTGTCCCTGGGTTCCTCCGGAGACTTGGTGGATCATGACCCTGGCGTTGTCTAGGCAGTACCTCTTGCCCTTTGTGCCCCCTGCCAGGAGGACGGCGCCCATTGACGCGGCCTGTCCGACGCAGATGGTGGCGACGTCTGGCTTGATCATCCTCATGGTGTCGAAGATGGCGAGTCCGGCGCTGACGGATCCTCCGGGGCTGTGGATGTAGAAGTCGATGTCTTTGTCGGGGTCGTCTTTTTCGAGGAAGAGGAACTGGGCGATGATGAGGTTGGCCACGTAGTCATCGATGGGCGTTCCCAGGAAGATGATCCTGTCTTTGAGCAGCCTCGACCAGATGTCGTAGCTGCGCTCGCCGCGGCTTGACTGCTCGATTACAAACGGGACTCCAACGTTGACTTCGTTCATCGTTCCATCCTTAGGACGTTAGAAATGTTATCGGAACCGCACGGTCCTGGGTTTAGGCACGTAGGGCTACTTTGACTTTGGCTTGGCGACCTTTTTGGCGGGGGCGGGTTTCTTTTCTGCGGGGCCGGGTGAGCCTGCCTCGGAGATCTGTGCATTTTTAACCAGGTAGTCCGTGACTTTGCTGGCCATTGCCCTGAAGACGATCTCTTCCCTGATCTGTCCGCCGAACTGTTTGGCGAAATCGTCGGCCTTGTCGGGGGCGATGTTGTTCTCGGCGAGGATCGTGCGGAAGTGGGTGTCGACGTCTTCCGGCTCGATCTTCATTCCTTGTTCGGTGAAGATCTTTTGGATGACGACGGCCCTTTGGACGTTGATGAGGGCTTCTTTTTGGAGCCCTTCCTGGAAGTCTTGGACGGTCATGCCGTTTGACTTGACGTAGTCCTCGAGGGTGGAGCCTTTGCGACCGAGCTCCTCGTTGAGTTCCATTGTCCGGCGGGAGACGACGCTCTCCCAGGTGTTGTCGGCGACGTGGACGGTCGAGCCGGCGAGGAGGCCATCGACCAGCTGGTCGCGGAGCATTTCCCTCGCCATGTTCTCTTTGGCGTGGACGATCGCGCCGTTGATGCGCTCTCGGAGGGCTTCGAGGTTGTCGAAGTCCATGCCCTGGGCGAAGGTGTCGTCAATCTCTGGGAGGGTGACGGCGCTTACGGACTTGACGAGGACCTTGACGTCGAGCTTTTTGCCCTTCCAGGCTTCGTGTTGGAACGACTCTGGGAAGTCGAGCTTGACGTTTTTGGCCTCGTCGGTGGTCATACCGGCGAGGGCCTCATCGAGTCCTTTGAAGGTTTGTCCGACGACGACCATGAACGTGCGGGACTCGGATTCGTCGTTGGCGGCCTGGATGGTGACGACGGCGGCGTCTCCGCCTTGGATCCCGCGGTCGGTGACTTCTTTCTTGGTGCCTTGGCGCTTGCGGAACTCCTCGATCTGGGCGTCCACCTCTTCTGGCGAGACGTCGGCGCTCTGGCGGACGGCGGTGAGCTTGGTGATGTCACCGAGCTCGACGACGGGGGGGAGAGGGACCTTGGCGGAGAACTCGCACTCTGCTGGGTCGCGGTCGAACTTGGTGAGGTCCACGGCGGGGATGCCCTCGGGCTCGATCCCCTGCTCCTCGACGGCCTGTTTGTAGGCCTTGTTGACGAGGTACTCGGCGGCTTTCTCGTAGACGCCCTTGGGATCCAGAAGGTCTTCGACCATCGCCTTGGGAGCCATTCCTGGTCGGAAGCCGGGAACCCTGACCTTTTTAGAGAGGTCGCGCACGACCTTGTCGAAGGCTGACTTGACTTGATCCGGCGAGCATGTGACGGTCAGCAGGATCGTGCAGGGGTTGAGGTCCTCTCGTTTGACCTGCATCTCAGTGGAGGCGGATGTAGCCATGGGTCAGAGGGAGGAGGGTACCCGCGCCGGTTGCACCTGAGACGGGACGGATCACCCTGCGCGGCGGACGTCGAGTTCGAAACTCAGTTCGACCTCGTATGCGCGTGGCCAGGGGAGCCTGACCTGGATTGAGTCCGACCGGGTGGTAGTGGACGCCTTGGATCTGGAAGGGTTGGGCGACCATTTGTTCGAGGAAGAGTTCTTGGAGCCTTTTGGTCATGTCGGCCCGGACGTAAGCTTCGACCTTGTCGACCCCGGCCAGGGTGGTGATCTCTTCTCGCGAGCCGTTTTGGAGCCCTTCGATGAGCTTGTAGGCCTCGGGGCGGACATAGCGGTTGTAGAAGTAGTCGTTGACGAGGCGGTGGAGGACGAACGTGCGGGCTGCGATCTCTCGGTGGTAGGGGTCAACGCCTAGTTTGAGGGCGACGAGATAGGCGTTTGCTGAGGGGATCGTGGTGCCCATCGTGTTGCCGGCGGTGTTCCATCCGGCGTAGCTGATGAGGTTTGTGGCGGTGCGTTTGGCGGTGATCGCCTCGAAGAGGTTGCGGTCGGCGGTGCCTGACCAGCCGAGGTTGATATCGGCGAGGGCGACTGGCGCCCTTTCCTGGAGTTTGGCGTCGAGCTGGCTTACGAACCGTTGGAACTCTGGCAGGTCGGGGCTGGGAGTGTTGAGGAAGAGGGTGTAGTCGGACTGGGCGGAGCTGGCGACGACCCTTGCTCCGGAGGTCGCGATCTGGTCGGCGAGGGACTCTCGGACGGGCCGGGACTCGTATGGTGCGACCTGGTCCAGACCGTCGGAACCTGCGGTGACGAGGGCGATGGTGGGCGCCCATTTTGCGACGTCGCACAGAGCCCGGGAAACGAGGCAGTTAGAGACCTGGTCGATGCCCATACAGAACTGGGTGCGGGGGGCGACCTTGAGCCTGTCGATCTCTTTGCGGAGGGAGGCGATCTCGCGGATGTGGGGGCCGATCTCTGCGGCGTCGTCCTGGCCGAAGACGACCTGGTTGAACGCTCCGTGGTAGGCCATTTTTACGAGGTCGATCTGGATGGCGACGTTGCGCTCGCGGACCTGCTGGTAGCGGGCGAGTTCTTCGGCCGGTACGCGGGAGGCGTGGACCTCGGCCTTGCGCTTGGCCTCTGGGTCGCCGTAGAGCCTTGCCCGTTCGCTGTTGATGGCCCAGTAGTAGAGGTCGTTGCGCCATGCGCGGTTTTCGACGACGGCGGTCGGGGCGATCCTGGTGAGGGTGGAGAACGCGTAGAACGGGACGTGGTGGGCGGACTTTCTGACCTTCCAGAGTGTCCGGAGGCGGGCAGAGGCGAGGGTGTACGAGGACCTGTCGGTGCGGCTGGCGATGAGTCCGCCGTAGGCGACCATGTCGGTGTTGACGATGACGGCGCTGTACGAACCGAGGTCTTGTTTTGCGAGCCAGGCGAGGAGGAGATCGGGGTTTCCGGGGGTTTTGAACCGGCCCAGGAGTTCGGCGGGCGGGGTTGTGACGGTGCAGTTCGCGATCTCTCCGATCATGGAGGCGTACTGGGAGACTGCCGGGCGGTCGTCCACGGGGATGAGGAGGATGCGGGTCGCCTGGGCAGGGGGCAGGAGGGCGAGGGAGCAGGCGAGGGTCAGGAAGGCTCTCATGTCGTCACCGGTCGTGCGGGTTGTGTCATGTCGCTTCTTGGCTCCTGTATTGTACGGCCTCGGCGAGATGGCGCTTGCCGACGGCTTCTTGGCCATCGAGGTCGGCGATGGTCCGGGCGACCTTGAGGAGGCGGTCGAAGACCCTGGCTGAGAGGTTCATTCGGGCGGTGACGACGTTCATGAACTCCAGGCACTCCTGGTCCATGTTGACGGAAGCGCGGACCTCGCGGGGCGTCATTTTGGAGTTCGTTTTGTGTCCTTGGAACCGTTGGGCCTGTCTTTGGCGGGCGGCGAGGACGCGTTCGCGGATCGCGGTGCTGGACTCGCCGGTGGGGGCCTTGGTGAGTTCTTCGGGCTTGAGTCTGGGGACGGTCACGTGGAGATCGATACGGTCCATGAGCGGGCCGGAGATTTTTGCGGCGTACTTGAGGCACGCGTTCGCGCCAACGCACTTGGCCTCTGGGTAGCCCTTGTAGCCGCAGGGGCAGGGGTTCATGGCGCCGACCAGGATGGATTCGGCGGGGAAGGTCATGGTCTGCTGGACCCTGGCGACGGTGACGAGCCCGTCTTCGAGCGGTTGCCTGAGGGCTTCGAGGACGTCGCGGGAGTATTCGGGCATCTCGTCGAGGAAGAGGACTCCGAGGTGGGCGAGCGAGACCTCGCCGGGTTTGGGGGTCTTGCCGCCTCCGACGATCGCGGCGTAAGAGGTGGCGTGGTGGGGCGATCGGAAGGGCCTTGTCCAGACGAGCCCTTCGCGCCCGCTCCTTTCTCCGGCGGCGCTGTAGAT
>CAZGER010000080.1:0-2426 GCA_964524565.1 uncultured Chthonomonas sp.
ATCAAACCGGGGCAGAAGAGCCACCATTTCTACTTTGGCCACGACCACCTTCTAGGTCGGGCCAAACAAACTTCAAACAACTCTGGTCCACAATCGGACTGGTGAGAATCCTCGTCATAGAAGACGACCTTGTCATCGCGAGCGAGCTAGAACGCGCCCTCCGCAAGCAGGGCCACAAGGCCGACGTGGCCCACGACGGCGAAACCGGGCTCGCGCTCGCGGCCGGCAGTTCTTATGCCGTCGTCCTACTCGACGTCATGCTGCCCAAGATCGACGGTTTTGAGGTCTGCCGTCGGCTTCGCGCCTCGGGCGACTCGACGCCCGTTCTCATGCTCACCGCCAAAGACACAGTCCCTGACCGCGTGCAGGGGTTGGACACAGGCGCAGACGACTACCTGGTCAAACCGTTTGCGTTCTCCGAGCTTCTGGCCCGCATCCGTGCCCTCGTGCGCCGCGACACCGCCCAAAAGACGAACGTCATCGCGGTGGGCGAGATCGAGATCGACACCGTCGCCACGACAGTCACACGCGCCGGGATCCCCGTCAACCTGACCAAACGTGAGTACACGCTGCTGGAGGCCCTCGCCCGGCACCCCGGCCAGGTGCTCTCGCGCGACACGATCCTCGACAGGGTCTGGAACGCCGACAACTCGCTCCCGAACAGCGTCAACTTCCACATGTCTTCGCTGCGCAAAAAGATCGACCCTCCCGGCAAGCCAAGGCACATCCACACCGTCCATGGGTTCGGGTACACGATCAAACCGCCGGAAGGTGAACGATGAGCTCCTTCAGGACGCGCCTCACGCTCTGGAACCTGCTGACCCTGGCTCTTGGCCTGACCGCAACAAGCGCGGCCCTCGTGCTGGTCACTCGCGCCTGGGCGGCCAACACGGTGGATGCGGAGCTTCTGAGAAGGGCTGAACGCGCCCAGGGGGGCATCGGTCCACAAGGGTTCCAGAGGGGTGGCCCTCGAGGGCCCGGGTTCCAGCAGTTCGAACCCAGCGCACCAAGGAACAACCCTCAGTTCGAGGAAAACCGCCTGCAGCAACCTCCCCAGGACTCAGTGGAGCCAGGGCCCCAGCGGAATGGACCAGGGTTCGGCCCGGGAATGCCCGCTGGCCCCAACTTCTCCGACATTCGAGTTCCTAGGGTCTTCCGACCGGACGGATCGCCCCTGCAAGACCAGGCGACCTACGCCCCGTGGGACGCGGCCCTGCTTGCCCGCTCCCAAAAGGGTGAGACAGTTTTCAAAACGATCCAGGCTTCCGACAGACCGCTCCGGATCGTGTCGCTCCAACTTCCGGACCGCAACGTCGTCCAGGCTGCGACCGACATGGCGGTGTTTGAATCCGTGTCGGTCGCCCAGGTCCAGACCCTCGCCTGGATCCTCCCCCTCACCCTGCTTCTTGCCGGGGCTGGTGCGCTTTTCCTCACCGCCCGCGCGACCCGGCCCATCTCTCAGCTGACCGAGGCTGCCAGTAAGATCGACGAAACAACCCTCGACAGCCGCCTGCCGGTCTCTGGCTCCGACGAGTTCGCCGCCCTCACCTCCCGCTTTAACGAGATGGTCGGCCGGCTGCAGACCGCCGTCACCGGCCGAGACCGCACGATCGAGGCACAAAGGCGCTTCGCCGCGGACGCCTCGCACGAACTCCGCACGCCCCTGACCCGGATCAAACTGGTGTCGTCGTCAGCCCTCGAGCAAGGCGCGAGCCAGGGCGAGCTCGAACACGCGCTCAAGGTTGTGGACAAGGCGGCTGACGACATGGACCACCTGGTCGGCCAGCTTCTGACCCTCGCCCGGGCAGCAGCAGTCGGCGGACCGGCCAAGACCGAGCCGGTTCCGCTCCAGGACCTGTTCCAAAGGGCCATAGAGATCGCTGGGTTGACCGGCGACGCCAGGCTCTCCCCGACGGTCGAACCCCACGGGCTCACCGTAATGGCCGATCCAGGCTCGTTGGCCCGCGCGATCGCGAACGTCCTGACGAACGCCGCACGGCACACGCCCGAGTCTGGGACGATCACCCTGACCGGTGCCGCCCAGGGCGGATCCGTAGCGGTGACGGTCCAGGACACGGGGGAAGGCATCGCACCGGAGCACGTCCCCCACCTGACCGAGCGCTTTTATCGCGTTGATACGGCCAGGTCCAGGGCTCTGGGCGGGACAGGACTTGGACTTGCGATCGTCAGCGACACGGTCCTGAGCCACAACGGCACGCTGGAGATCTCCTCGGAAACCGGCAAAGGGACGCTGGTCACCATCACGCTTGAAGCTGGTCCGCCCTCCTGACCACAATCGGACGAATCCCAAACAAAACCCTCATCTCAGCGTCCTAGAATAGGATCACGACGACGCGAAAGCGCGGCTCGAAAAACACAATGAGGAAAACAATGAAAATCACAAGCGGACTCCTCCTTCTTGCACT
>CAZGER010000080.1:2436-4253 GCA_964524565.1 uncultured Chthonomonas sp.
GACCGGCGGGTTCGCCCAGGCGACCCAGAGCGGCCTCTTTGCGCAGCAGCCTCCTCCCGTGGGCGGGCCACAGGCCGGGCCCCGGGGTCAGCAGGGCCAGTTCGGTGGCGGGATGCAGCGGGGTGGCATGATGGGACACCAGATGGCCGTCAGCTCCATGCTTCGAGACCCGAAGGTTCAAAAGGAACTCAATCTGACCCAAGAGCAGATCGAGAAGATCAACCAGGCTTTCCCGCAGATGATGCGGGGCGGGCTTCCCGGCCCCGGTGGCCCTGGCGGCCCACCTAACGGTGGCGGCCAAGGCGGCTTCGGTGGCGGCCAGCGACAAGGTGGCGGACAGGGCGGATTCGGCGGCGGTCAAGGCCAAGGCGGAGCCCAAGGCGGCTTTGGTGGCGGCCAGCGACAAGGCGGACAAGGCCAGGGCGGACAGCTTGGCGGACCACCCCAGGGTGGCCCAGCTGGCCCAGGTGGCCCGGGCTTCGGCCAGCCAGACCCTGCCCAGATGGAAAAGGAGCGGCTGGAGATCGACAACAAGGTCAAGTCCATCCTGAACGCGAGGCAGTTCAACCGGTACAAAGAGCTGGAATACCAGTTCGTCGGCGCCCCTGCGCTCGGCTGGAAAGAGGTCGCTGACAAGGTTCAGCTCAGCGAAGAGCAGCGGCGGCAGGTCCAGCAGGCCATCGGTGCGTTCGGACCGTTCGGGCCACGCGGCCCGCAGGGCCCGCCTCCTAACGGCGGCCAAGGTCAAGGCGGGTTCGGCGGTGGCCAGGGTCAGGGCGGCCAAGGCGGGTTCGGCGGCGGCCAAGGTCAAGGTGGCTTTGGCGGAGGTCAAGGTCAAGGCGGCCAGGGTGGATTCGGCGGCGGACAGCGCGGCGGAGGCCAGGGCCAAGGTCAGGGCGGGTTCGGCGGACCACCCCAGGGTGGACCACCCCAGGGCCAGCCGGACATGTTCAAGGAGCGCGACAGCAAGATCCTCGCGATCCTGAACGACGCTCAAAAGGCCGCATGGCAAAAGCTGCAAGGGCCGAAGTTCGAGTTCAGCCCACGCCAGCTCCGAGGGCCAGGCGGACCCGGCGGGCCTGGCGGGCCTGGTGGCCCACCTAACGGCGGCGGGATCGGCGGCGGCGACAACTAACTCGACCGCAGGACGACAGACCGGGCCAGACACCAATCTGGCCCGGTTTTTTCGTTTCTAGTACTTTTAACCGGACCGGCCTGAGGTTTTGCGCCGACACTGAAACCCGGGCCCAACCGGGCGAGGCTAAGTCGTATGTCCAAACACCTTTATCCCACAAAGGCGGTCCTTCTGTCGGTCATGGCGCTCATCCATACGAGCGTTCTCGCCGACACAGTGACCGCGGCCACGATGGCGCAGGTCCAGCCTCTCATCGATGCCGCCACCGGGCCACGGACGGTCGTCCTTCCGGCAGGGACCCACATCTGCCTGGAGCCGATCCGCCTCAGGTCGAACATCACGATCCAGGGCAACGGTACGACGCTCTACTTTGTGCCGCAGTTCGCCGGAAACGCGTTCATCGCCACTGGTTCGATGTCCAACCTCGGCACGCTTTCCTCGGTGTCCCCAGACAGACTGTCCGGAGTGGTCGACCAGAGCCTCCCGCTGGGTCAGATCGACGCCACGCTGGAAAACCCGAACCAGACTGACTCGACCCTGCTGGAGATCACCTCCTCGACGGGCCAGCAGTTTGCGGTCTCCACGCCGCTTCCCGAGCGCGTCCAACCGGGGCAGTCACTCTTCCGGCGCAACCCGGTGGTGAACGTCACGATCCAGGGCATTCGGATCGTTGGCACCGCCA
>CAZGER010000080.1:4263-7542 GCA_964524565.1 uncultured Chthonomonas sp.
CGATCTCGTCGACTGGTCGGACAGCGCCATCCGCTACTTCGATGTCGCCGAGAACGTCTCGGTCAACAACCTCGTTGTGACCGACTGCCAGAACTACATGGTGTTTCGTCGCAGTTCGAACGTCGCCGTCACTGGCTGCACTTGGGAGCGGACAGGAGGGGGCCCGTTCTTTCTGGGTTGCGACGACGCCCGCGCCACCGGCAACATCGTCACCAAGCACACGCGGGCCGGAGTGTTCGTCCGGTCCACGTCCAACGCCCTGGTTGCCAACAACGCGATGCAGGGTGTTCCGGGGGCTGTCGCGATCGGCGGCAACGGCGACGGTCTCACGGTGGCCCACAGCGACCATGTGAGCGTCACCAGCAACGACATCCGGCACACCTCGTGCTACGGCATGTGGGTCCTGGGCTCGCAAGACGTCACCGTGACGACCAACTCCACGACGAACTGCTACACAACGTCGTACTTTGTGACAGATTCCACCAGGATCGGCCTGACCGGCAACACGTCCTCGACCAACGCGATCGGCTACGGGTTCACGGTCCTGCGGTCCCGCAACGTCGGTCTGACCAACAACATCGCATATCTGGTGCCCAGGGGCTTCTACTGCGTGGACAACTTCACCCTGAGCCTGAGCGGAAACCGGAGCGTCCAGACACAAAACGCGGACTACTACGCGAACAACGCCAACTAGCGGCGGCGGTGCTCCTGCGGACAACGTCGTCTGCGTCAGGGTTTAGTGGGCCACTTGATGCCCGCATACTACAAGCTGCTAGGTGGCCAGAATGCCCCTTGAATAACCGGGTCGAGCCTTAGCTCATAAGACGCATCGGGTTTTCGAGTAGGTCGCGCACGATGTTCATGAACTGGGCACCCACCGCCCCGTCCACGACCCTGTGGTCGAACGACCCAGTCAGGTTCATCCGCAACCGGATCTCCAACTCGTCGTCCTCACCGGCAACGACCTGCCGTCGGGCCGTTGAAACTGCAATGATCGCAGCGTTCGGCTCGTTGATGATCGCGGCAAAGTTGTCGACATTGAGCATCCCCATGTTCGATATGCTGAATGTCGATCCTTGCATCTCGTTCGGGCTGAGTTTGCCCTCCCGAGCGCGAGTGACAAGCCGCTTGGTCTCGTCGCTCAATTCCCGGAGCGTCATGTTCTGCGCACCGTGGATCACCGGGACGAGAAGGCCGTCATCGACCGCCGCTGCCACCCCGATGTTCACCGACCCGAAGTGTAGGTGATGGTCACCCATGTACGTCGAGTTGACGATCGGCATTTCTTGTAGGGCCAGGACACACGCCCGAACGATGAAGTCGTTGACGGAGATCCTGCCGGCCTCCTCCTGCTTGAACGCCTCGCGCAGGGTGTCGATCTTCTCCAGGTCGACATCCACGGTCACATAAAAGTGCGGCACCGTCTGTTTGGCGTGCTGTGTCCGTTCGGCGATGATCCCGCGAAGGTGGTTCAGCTTGATCTTCTGGTCCTCTGCCGACGCTTGGACTGCCACAGGCTTGGCTGCGGAGGCTGCGGCTGGCTTCGCTCCGCCAGACCCGATCGCGGCGCGCACGTCCTTCTCGACGATCCTGCCACCTGGCCCCGATCCGGTCAGTGATGCCAGGTCGATCCCGGCCTCCCGGGCGATCTTCTTGGCCAAGGGGCTCGCCTTTGCCCTCTCGCCACCGGTGGCTTCTGGTTGGACCGGTTCGACCTGCACCGTTGCCTCGGCGACTGCAACCGGGGCTGCTGCCGGGGCAGGTGCGGCGGCGCCGCTTCCCCAGCCGTCGGGAAGGCTTTCTCCGTCTTTCAAGACCGCTGCGATCGGCACACCGACCGGCACGACAGACCCCGCCTCAACAAGCAGACCCTGCAAAACCCCTTTCGCCGGAGACTCAAGCTCCATCACCGCCTTGTCGGTCTGAATCGAGCCGATGACCTCACCCGCCTTCACCGAATCGCCAGGCTTTTTGAGCCACTCAAGGAGAGTTCCTTCCTCCATCCCGTCGCCCATCTTGGGCATGATCACTTCCGTCATCTGTTAAGACCTTGTCGGCAGTCTGAGCCGAGGGAAGGATACCTGTCGGTACTACGATCCGAAGGCCTGCCGCGCCAAAGCCACACCGCCGAGCACTCCGGCATCCTCATCGTGGGCGGCAAGGCCCACCACGCAGTCCTCGTACAGCGACGGAATGGCGATGTTCTCTGCCTCGCGCAGCATGCTCTGCCAAAAATAGGGCGAGGCTTTGCTCACCTGCCCGCCGATCGCAAACACGTCCGGGGCGAACACGTTGATCATCGAGCCGATCCCTGCCCCCAGGAACATTCCAAACTCGGCCCACACCTCCAGTGCCAAAAGATCCCCCTGTTCGGCCGCCTCGCTCAATGTCGCTGGTGTCACAGACCCCAAGTCCCCCCCGACCAGGTCGGGAACCAGCGATTTTCGCCCCCGGCGCAGCCTGTGGACAGCCCGCCTTACGACCGCCTCCTTCTGGCAGTAAGCCTCGATGGAGCCGTAGCTCCCGGCGTTGCAGTCCAGACCGTGCAGCTGGACGAGCGTGTGGCCGAGCTCGCCGCCGCCCAGGTTCCCGCCAAGCAACAGCAGCGGCCCGCTGGACTTGCCCTGCACGCTTCCCTGCCCCAACACGACCCCGCCGCCGATTCCGGTCCCGAGAGTGAGCATCACCAGGCAGTGGGCCGAGTTCCGGCCCGACCCAAACATGTACTCGCCCAGCGCGGCAACGTTCGCATCGTTGCCCATAACGATCCGCATGCCCGTGCGCTCGGTCACAGCTTGCTTCAAAGGGACGTCCTGCCAATACCGGAACACGCCGTCGACGACCTTGCCAAAGTTCGGACACCACTTCACAAGGCCCGACGCGTCGTCGATGTGCCCCGGAACCGCCATCCCGATCCCCGCCGGGGAGTCCTCGCAGTCAGCGGTCACTAGGCCGACAACCTCGGCGATCGAGTCCACGACCGCTTCCAGCCCGCTTTGGGCGTCAGAGGGGATCTCGAAACGTTTGCTGGCCTGAGAGCCGTCTGAGTGGTATGCCTGGGCACGGACATTTGTCCCCCCAAGGTCGACTCCGATGAAGCAATCCATGCGTAAGTGTCATTATGTTGCTTGGCAGGAAGGCCTAGAAGGCACCGCTCGCGGATTTTTCGCGCGAAAGTCGGCGTCATCAATTCCATGCTCGGGGTAGGAGAACTTTTGGGACCAAGCAGTATCAAGACCATGGCCGACACGATGGTTGGCCAGATCAACCGCGTCATCG
>CAZGER010000081.1:0-7534 GCA_964524565.1 uncultured Chthonomonas sp.
CCGTGATCCCGACTTCCCCGTCCAGGGTGGGATCGACAACCGTTCCAAAGAAGATGTTGGCCTCGTCAGAATCGCAGAGCGAGTGGATGTACTCCATCGCGTCGCTAACCTCGGCCAGAGTCAGGTCCTCGCTGCTTGTGATGTTGACCAGCAGGCCGCGCGCCCCGTTGATCGTCTGCTCCAGCAGCGGGCTGGAAGTCGCGTGCTGCGCAGCCTGGACCGCCCTCTGCTCGCCGACACCGTGCCCGATGCCCATCAGGGCCGGGCCAGCGTTGACCATGACCGCTTTGACGTCGGCAAAGTCCACGTTGATCTGGCCAGGGACCGTGATGATGTCGCTGATGCCCTGGACGCCCTGCCTCAGCACGTCGTCCGCGACCCGGAAAGCGTCTGCCAGGGTCGTGCGACGCTCGACCACGTCCAAGAGCCTGTCGTTGGGGATCGTGATGAGGGTGTCCACCCTGCCCATCAGCGAGGCGACCCCGTCGCCTGCCAGCCTCGATCTCCGTGCGCCTTCAAAGCCGAACGGTTTTGTCACGATCGCGACAGAAAGGGCGCCGATCTCCCTGGCCAGGTCTGCGATCACCGGTGCCGAGCCGGTGCCTGTGCCGCCACCCATGCCAGCCGTGATGAACACCATGTCCGAGCCTTCCAGAACCTTGCGAATCTCGTTCTTGGTCTCATCAGCGGACGCTTTTCCGATCTCCGGATCGCCCCCGGCGCCAAGTCCGCGTGAGAGGTTGGGACCAAGCTGGAGCCTCTTGTTCGCCTTGGACTTGTCCAGCACTTGCGTGTCGGTGTTCATGGCGATGAACTCGACACCCTGGATGCCGGACTCGATCATCCGGTTGACTGCGTTGCAGCCGCCGCCTCCAACGCCGACGACCTTGATGACTGCGGAGTAGTTTTCTGACATGGGTAGTGGTCCTGGTGACGGGTTTAAGGTTTCCCGTCTAAATTTTTGAAATCCAATTCAGTACGCGGTCCTTCCAACTGGACACACCGCTGACAGGCGCAAATTCATCGCCCTCAGACTCCATAGAGTACCGCGCAACGCCCACGGCTGTCGAGAGCATGGGCGAACTGACCTGCGACTTGAACCTACCGACGACCTTTGGCTGGGCAACCTTGCACTTAAAATGCCCGAGGTGGAGGGCAAAAAGATCCTCGGTACCGGCCAGGATCGAGCCGCCACCGGTCAAAACCGCCATCTTGGGGATGTCCGGGCCAAGGCCGCTCTGTTCAAGCGCGTGGCCGACATGGTCGAAGATTTCCTTCAACCTTGACTCGACAATCTGGCACAGAACGACCCGTTGCATCGGGCGGGCGTGGTCTTGGCCGACCTGGGTCACATCGACCGTCTCGTTCTTGGAAACGTTGCCCGAGACGGCGACGGCGAACTCTGCCTTCAGCCGCTCGGCTTCATCAAAGTCCGTCTGCAAAAGCTGTTGAATATCCCGGGTGACGTTAGACCCACCGATAGGCACCACGGACTGGAACGCCAGCACCCCGTCGACAAAAACGCCGATGTCGGTCTTACCGCCACCAATATCCACCAAGACTGCCCCGAGGTCGCGACCTTCAGGGGTCAGTACGCCGAGTCCAGATGCCATCGCCGCCGGCACCATTCCAGCCACTTTCCGGTTCCCTGCCTGCACGGTCCGCTCGGCCGACACGATGTGCCCGGACGGCGCAGAAACAATGTGGGTGACGCACTCCAACCGTGAGGAAGAGACCCCGATCGGCTGTCGACTGTGCCTTGCTCCGTCCACCAGAAAATCGCGCGGGATCGCCAGCACGGTCTCCCGGTCCGGCGGTAGCGCGATCTTGCGGCTCTGCTGGATGAGTGAATGGACGTCCTGCCGCTTGACGGCCCGGGGCGAGGGGTACAGGTGCTGCACAGCCTGCCCGTTCATGCTCAGCAACCCTCCCGAAGGGACGTTAAGCCAGACGTTCTCGATTTTGAACCTGAGGTGGCGCTCGATCTTGGTCAGGACATCGTCCACGACCGTCGCGTTCGAGGCAAGGTCCTCGATCGTGCCCTTTTTGACGCCTGCGCTCGGCATGTATGCAAGAGAAACGACCTCCAGCCCCTCGGCAGAGTTGACCGCGGCGACCGCGGCAACCTTGGACGTACCGATATCGAGAGCAACAACGGTGTTCCCTTGACTCATTGCAGGGCTGATTGTTGCACGTTTGGATCGGTTGGTGCAGGATGTGGCTGGTCAGAGTCTGAAACAGCCCTTCTCGCCCGCGTGTCGACAAACCTCGTAATGAGGATCCGCCGAATCAGACTGAGGTTTTGGAAGATCCTTGCACCAAAAACAAACCCTGCGACCAGGATCAGGTTAACACTGACCGTGAATCCCAGCCAGACCAGGAACGAAGCGATAAGGATGTTGGACACAAAGCCTGTGATGAAGATCGTGGCGTTGAACTTAGACTCCATCTGGCTTCTGGCTCCGCCACAGATCGAGTCGAGTCCCGCCAAGATCGCGACCCCGAAGTAGGGGGCCACTGTGTCCGGGAGCACCCCTGAGAGGAGGGTGCCCAAGGCAATGCCGATCGCAAGGGCCAGTACCGGGATCAAGATCACGGTGCGGCCTCAACCTCCTTGGCATATTTGCGCGACGTGGCACCGTCATAGGCCGGCAGGAGCAGCTCCTTGGCCGGTTCGATCTTGACCATCGCAGGATCGACGCTCCTAAGCTCTTCAAAAACCCCGCCAGGAAGGTTCATCGCTCCCATCAGTGTCTTGGGGTCACCGATCGCGCGGATGGCGACCGGCGGAGCGATCTTGACCGTGTCCACCAGGATGACCGAGCCGACACACCGGACGTCCGACCCCGGCCCTAGGCGCTGGCTGTTGATGTCCACCGCCTCAGCCCCTGCGTTGTACAGCTCGTTCACCACCTTCAGGACGTCGAGGTAGTGGATGATGCCGTTGTCGGCGATCAGGATCTCGTCGCCGTTCTTTTGCGAGTCTGTCAGGGTGATGATGACCCCCGGGCCCTTCACGGGAGTGAGGGAGGCCAACAACTTGGTCTCCTGCAACGACTTCAAGATCTCTTTGTTCGCGCCGCCTTGCTCAAAGATGGTCTTTTCGAGCGCAGACTTGTCCGTGCGCAGCTTTCCGACCTCTTCGCGTCATTTCGAAACCTCGTCGGCAAGGTCCAGGTTTTGCACACCAAACTGGGGTCGCATGTCGGGCGGAAGGCTCTTCAGGATGTTCTCGCGCCGCGCCTGGGCCGCAAAGGCGAAAGATGCGAGTAACCCGGTCAAAAACAGGATGCTGCTGACAGGGGCCACCCACTTGTTCGGTTGGCTACGCTTTGTAAAAGGATTCATGTGAACCTATCGTCTATCCGCTTACGGTTGGTCGATCAGGGGCAGCGAGATTCACCGTCGTGGTCGTGTTGAGCTTCTGGTCTCCGTCGGCCAAAATCTCGGCCAGCACTTTCACCTTATCAACCAACTTGTCAGAAGAACCCAGCACAAACCTGGCCCCTTCTCTCACTCGCAAGGATATAACGTATTCACCGTCGACTTCAAGCGAATAGTCCAGTTGGCCGATATGCTCGTCCACAAGTTTGACGATATGGACAAGGCTCGCCGTCTCCGTCTGGCTGACAATCCCGGCGGTGCTCGCCGGCAACGACCCGAGTTTGAGGCGCGGCAACCGCTCGCCCACTGAACCTGGCAGCGTGCGGACGAACAGGGTCCCCGTCCCGTCCAAGTAGGCGTCCTTGGCACCGTCTAGGGCGAGTACTGCCTCTCGGTACCGGACCACAACGTTCGACCGTCCGAACACGTTCCCGGAATACGAGACCGTGTCGATGGCGGTGTTGACCATGAGTGTCGTCGATGCCCGGTCGGGCGAGAGCCGCGCCCAAGGAACTGACGCAAGGCTCTGGGCGACACCCTCCATCTTGGCCAGGTCGCCAGGGTCAGCCCCATGGACAGAAACGTGCCTAGGCGCCGTCGCAGTGCTCAAAGCGAGCCCAGCGACAGTGTTCAGGACAGCAAGGGCCCACAACAGACCCCCTGCATTACGCCTACGCCTGCGCGAGCCCGTCTTTGATGATCCAGTCGACGACATCGTTGAAACTCATTCCGGATTCCCTCGCACTTCTCGGAACAAGGCTCGTTGGGGTCATCCCAGGGAGATTGTTGAGCTCGAGTACGACGATCCTGTCCTTTGAGACGATCATATCTGTCCGTGTGACTCCCCGACAGCCCAGAGCCCGGTGGGACGCAAGCGCCAGCCGTTGAGCCTCGGCGGTCTGTTCCTGGCTGATGCGGGCCGGACAGATCTCCTCTGTCGCACCGGCCGTGTACTTGTTGGCAAAGTCGTACGAGCCCTGGGCTGGCACGACCTCGACCGGCAACATCGCCCTGTCCCCGAACACTGGGACGCTGATCTCGACTCCCGCCACCAGTTCCTCGACCAAGACCTGGGTGTCGAACCGGAGCGCGTTCGCGACCGCGTCCGGCAACTCGCTTGGATGGTGGACGAACCTCAGCCCGACGGTCGATCCGCTCGTGTTCGGCTTGACCACGCAAGGGACCGCAAAGTCAGGGACAGGGTCGTCCTCTGTTAAAACCACACCCTTCGGGACGTCGATCCCGCTTTCGGCGAACACCCGCTTGGCCGCTTGCTTGTCGATCGCAAGGCTCGAAGCCTGGATTCCCGTCCCGGTGTACGCAAGGTGGAAAAACTCCAGCAGGCCCTGGATCGCGCCGTCCTCGGCCCGGGGGCCGTGCAAGGCCAGCACGACAAGGTCGGGCCGGTCTGGCCCTGTGAGCAGTGAGAGGTTCCCCGCGCTCAGGGCACGCTCGCTCAGGTCGGCAAGGGCGGCTTCGTAGCCAAGCTCTTTGACCGCAGCAAACACGGCCCGCCCGCTCAGGATCGCGACCTCCCTTTCATGGGAGTCACCTGCGTACGCAACGAGGATCCTCTTGGACTTGCGCCCTCGCCGCTTGAGTTCCTGCACGAGGGCACCAGGGAACTCAGCGATGTTCCCAGCCCCCATGCCAAGGACAACGTCTCCTGGCTCGACGATCCTCGCAACCTCGCGTGGCAACAAATGCCGAGCTGGAACGTAGGTGAACGGCTTGGTCAGCTTCTCGCAGATCCGGAACGAACTCACCCCCGGGATCGGGTCCTCCCTCGCAGGGTAGATGTCGGTCATAACAACGTGGTCGGCCCGGCTGAGCGCGGTTGCGAACTCGTTGATCAAGGGTTCGGTCCTCGTGTAGAGATGTGGCTGGAAGACCACGATCAGCCGGTTTCTGCCCTTATGCAAGATCCAGTGGTCCCGCACGGCGTCGATGGCTATGGCCACCTCTGTGGGATGGTGGGCGTAATCGTCCAGGACAGTGATGTCACCCAGATCGCCCGGCCCTTCGTACACCACCTGTTGGCGCCGCTCTGCGCCACGGAACCGAGCGATCGCCTGACGACCTGCCGGATTGTCGGCCCCTACGATGCCCATCACCGTCAAAGCGGCGTTCGCGTTGGCCAAGTTGTGCGGGCCCTTCTGTGAAAGTCCGGTGCCGAGCCCGTCCCCTGGATCGAACGGAGCGTCCGGCGCAAAAGGCACCAACTCGGCCTTGGACCTCTCTGCAACCTCGACCGCCCCACGGTCGAGCTGGTTGTAGACCAGAATGTTTGCTTTGTTCGTAAACCGAACGACAGCGTCCCGGAGGTTCTCCCAGTTCTCGTGGTAGTCAACGTGGTCCAGTTCTAGGTTCGTTAGGACGACGATATGGGGATCGAAGTCCCTAAGGCTGTCGTACGCCTCGCACGCCTCGATCACCGCGTGGCTGCCCGCGCCTGTGACCACAGCCGTGCCAAGCTCGGCGATCTCGGCCCCGACCGCGATCGTCGGGTCGAACCCTGCCGCCCTCATCCCCACCGCAAGCATCCCGGTGGTCGTGGTCTTTCCGTGGCTGCCTGTGACCGCCACGCACCTTTTGTCCTTGAGCAGCCAGGCCAAAGCCTGAGACCGCCGAAACAGTCGCACCCCGATCTCGTTCGCCCGCTGGACCTCGGGTGAGCCCCCGAGTGCGATCGCATCGCTCAGCACCAGCGCGTCCCCCGGTTCCAGATAGGTTCCAGAGTGGCCGATGTGCACCGAAATCCCCTGCTCCCGAAGGGCGTCCGTCAAGGCCGAAGGCGTCGAGTCGGTGCCACCGACCTTGTAGCCTCGGCTCTTGAGCATCCTCGCGATGCCGGACATCCCTGCCCCGCCGATCCCGACCAGGAAAAACGAGCGGACCCCGTCCAGCTCAGACGTCTGCGCAAACGCCGTGTCGTTCTCGAGTCTTGTCCTCACGCCCCGGTCACCTTCCTGCCTTCACGATGATGTCCAGGATTTTGGGCACAGCGTCCGGTACGTCCCATTCCGCCAGGGCTGCCTCGGCAGCCTGTTTCCGTTCACTGTCGTTCAGCCAACCCAGCAGCCGCGCCTCCAGACACGACGGATCCATCTGGCCCTGCGGGATCACGTCCGCCGCGCCGATGTCAGCGAACTCCTTTGCGTTATGGAACTGGTGGTTGTTGAACGCGTAAGGGTACGGAACGAGCACCGACGGCTTGCGGAACGCGGCCAGCTCAGCCATCGTCCCCGCTCCCGAACGGCAGAGGGCGACCGTGCAACGAAAGATCGCCGCCGCCATCTCGTCACCGTGCAGATACGCCTTGATCACGTAGTCCGCACGGACACCGAGCTTCTTGAGCGACTCCATCGTGCTTTGAAAATGACCCTCGCCAGTCAGGTGGAGCCACTGGATGTCCGCCGCCGCCATGCGGACAGCGGTCGAGAGGGCAAGGTCGTTGAGCGCCGCGCTCCCCTGCGACCCACCCATGACCAGCGCGACAGGGGCGCGGGAGTTCGTCTCCGCGTCCATCATCAGTCTGCCCTGGCTCGCGCGCATCTCGGCACGGATCGGCATGCCCGTGCGGTGGACCTTGTCGCGGGGGAACTGCTTGAGCGCGCCATGGAAGACCGTGCAGACCGCCTTGGCATGCTCCGACATCAGCTTGTTGGTCCGGCCAGGAACCGTGTTCTGCTCGTGCAGGACAATCGGGATCCGGAGCTTACGGGCCGCGTTCAAAACCGGCGCCGCCGCGTAGCCGCCCGTCGCAAACACGACGTCCGGGCGGACGGTGGCGAGCGTCTCCTGTGCCTCTTTCGTCGCTTTCAGGAGCCTGCCAAGGCTCTGGATTCCCTTGACCGTGTACAAACGGTAGACGGGCTCTGACAGGAACGCCGTGAAAGGCAGCATGTTCCGCTCGCAGGCCGATCCCTCTTGCCCGCGCTTGGATCCGAAATACCGGACGTCCCAGCCTTGCGCCTGGCCGGCTAGGGCGACCTCGATCGCCGGATAGACGTGCCCGCCTGTGCCTCCCCCTGTGACGACCAGCCTCATCGTAGGCTTGCGA
Source organism: uncultured Chthonomonas sp. (assembly GCA_964524565.1). Taxonomy (GTDB): domain Bacteria; phylum Armatimonadota; class Fimbriimonadia; order Fimbriimonadales; family Fimbriimonadaceae; genus UphvI-Ar2. The sequence continues at coordinate 7,448 of CAZGER010000081.1, forward strand.
TCCTCTTGGGGCGTTCTTGCGGAGTCGTCGTGCCGCCGCTTCTTCGGGCAGGTTTCGTCTGGCCGGAGGGCTTGGTGTCTTCCTCCT
>CAZGER010000082.1:0-6665 GCA_964524565.1 uncultured Chthonomonas sp.
CACCCATGAACCCCTTGAGACCCACCCTGTTCTTTGTTGTCACCCTGGCCCTGGTTGGCGGCTGTGTCAACCGTCCAGCCCAGGAAAAGGCGAAAGAGACTGCCGCGATCGTCACGGACAAGAGCATTCCTGTCACCACCGACCTGGCGCGGACAATGACCCAACCGGTCACACTGGCCCTCACAGGCGCGATCGAGGCATCAGACGAGGCGGCGGTCTCGTCCAAGCTGGGCGGCAAGATCGTCGCGGTCTATGTCCGAGAGGGGTCTTCGGTTTCGATCGGCCAGGTCGTGGCTAGGCTCGATTCCAGCGACGCCGACGTACGGGTGCGGCAGGCCAGGCAGGCTGTGGCGGCCGCCCAGGCGCAGTACAACCAGGCACGGCTGGACGCATCGGTCACGTCCACCAAATCGGACGCAGCGGTGAAGGCTTCGGAGGCAAGGGTCCGGCAGGCAGAGGCCAACCTCCAAAAACTTGTCAACGGGGCAAGGGAGGAAGAAAAGCGACAAGCCAAGGCGAACCTGGAGTGGACCAAGGCGGATCTGGCCAAGGCAAAGACCGACCTGGACCGCGCTCAGAGGCTTTACGCCCAGCAAGCAATCGCCAAGGTCGAGGTTGAGGCGGCGCAGAACCGGCACGACCTGGCCAATGCGAACTACCAGCGCGCTCTGGAGCAGTACAACCTTGCCCTGGAAGCGAGCAGGCCAGAAGACATCGCAGCAGCTAGGGAAGCTGTCAGCCAGGCAAAAGAGCAGCTCCGGCTCGACCAGGCGAACAAGAAACTTGACCCGGTCGCCGAGGAGAGGGTCCGGGGCGCCCTGGCGAACCTCAACTCTTCCAAGGAGGGACTGAATCTGGCCCTGATCTCTCAGTCTGACTTGAGCGTCCGGTCCTTGGTTTCGGGCAAAGTGACGGGCAAACCACTCCGGGAGGGCAGTGTGGTCGCGCCTGGAACGCCCATCTGTGTCGTGGTCGGCGGTGCGACCCCGGTGTTTGTCGCTGAGGTGCCAGAAACCGACATTTCTGAGCTCAAACCTGGCACGCACGTCGATGTCCTGATCTCTGCCTTGGGCGATGTTCGGCTGCGGGGGACGGTCGCTTCGATCGATCCCAAGGCTTCGGAGCTCGGAAGGCTCTATTCCGTGCGGATTTTGGTGCAAGAACGCATGGATTCGGTCAAACCGGGCATGTTTGCGACAGGTCTGGCGGTGCTTGGGTCCGTGAACGGTGTGTCGGTCGACAACCGGTCGCTGCTACAAGACGGCGAGGATTACAGCCTGTTCACCACCGATGGCAAGACCGCCAAAAAGGTCTCGGTCAAAGTCGTCCACGCAGGGAGTGAGAGGACGGTGGTCACGGGGGTCGAGGACGGCGACAAGATCGTCGTGGCGGGCCAAACCTTGCTGATCGATGGCTCTGCCGTGGTCGACGCCAAAGAGAAGCCAGCGGGCGAAGTCAAGAAGGGAGCCTAAGCATGGGTCTGACGCGGATCGCAATCACCCGGCCGGTGTTCATCCTGATGCTGATGCTGGCCGCCGTCCTGCTTGGATGGATGGGCTACAACAGCATGAGGCTGGAACTCAATCCCGAGGTGAGTTTTGGCGTCGTGACCGTGACTACCGTTTATCCCGGCGCTGGGCCTGAGGAGGTCAACACCCTCATCGCCAAGCCGATCGAGGACGCGGTCACCGGCATCGCCAACGTCCGCGAAGTGACGGCCAGCAGCCAGGAAGGCGTCTCGTCGGTCATCGTCCAGTTCGAGATCGGCTCAGACATGAACGTCGCGCTGAACGACGTCCGCACCAAGGTCGATTCCGTCGTCGGCAGACTACCGCGTGAGGCTGAGCGCCCGATCGTTGACAAGTTCGACACACTCTCGGACCCGGTGCTCACGATCGCTCTGAAGTCGGAGCACTTGAGCAACCGTCAGCTGCGCGACCTGGCCCAGAACACCATCAAGGACAAGTTCGCCAGGGTTAAGGGCGTCGCAGCAGTCAGCGTCTCTGGGGGTGACGAGCGCGAGATCCAGATCCTTTTGCGCCGGGACGCGCTTTTGCGGTACGGGCTAGGGATCGCAGACGTTCAGCGGGCGATCACTGGGGCCTCTCTGAACATCCCGGCCGGTAGGGTCAAGGCAGAAGACAAGGAGTACTCCGTCCGCGTTTTCGGCGAGGTCAAAACGGTCAAAGACCTGAAAGACGTGTACCTGACGATCAGCGACCAGCAGAGGCAGGGCGCGAACAAACAGGTCAGGCTCGGCGATATCGCATCGATCGTCGACGGCAACATCGAGCGCAGGACGGTCAGCCGCCTGGACGGAAAGGAATCGGTGGTGATCGAGATCCAGAAGTCCGCCCAGGGCAACGCCGTGCAGATCTCCAACGCCCTGCGGCAGGGCCAGATGGGCGCGCCGAGCGTTTTGGACCAGCTTTCAGACCAGTACGGGATCAAGTTTGAGGTCACTTCGGACGCTTCGACCCAAATCAAGGAGTCGATCGCCGACCTCAACCTGGCGCTCATCCTGGGCATCTTGCTGGTCGGCGGCGTCATTTGGCTGTTCCTGCACAACCTCCGCGGGACGCTGATCGTCGCGATCGCGATCCCTGTCTGCCTTATGGCGACCCTTGTTGCTCTGTGGGCGTTTGGGTTCACGATCAACAACCTTTCGATGCTCGCCCTTTCGCTGGCCATCGGTGTGTTGGTCGACGACTCGATCGTCGTCATCGAGAACATCTATCGTCACCTCAAGATGGGCGAGGAGCCTGTCGAGGCAGCGATCAACGGGCGGGCCGAAATCGGCCTTGCGGCGATCGCGATCACCCTGGCCGATGTCGTGGTCTTCCTACCGATTGGTTTCATGGGAGGCATCGTCGGGCAGTTCTTCCGGCCGCTCGGGATCGGTTACGCGGTGGCAGTGCTCATCTCACTGTTCGTTTCGTTCACCGTGACGCCGATGCTGGCCGCGCGGTGGTACCGCAAGGGCGAGGACTGGGAGCACCCGACGGGTCGGTTCGCGAGGTGGTTTGAAGCAGGGTTTGACAGGTTTGCCAACTTTTACCGGCGCGCCCTCAGGTTCAGCCTCAAGCACAAGTGGTACTTCTTTGGCGGTGGGTTCGCCGTCCTGTTCGGGCTGTTCATGTTCATCGGCGGCAGTTTCGCGCCCTCGATCGGCGGGGCGGCAGAATCGGCCGTCAGGATCGCCGGGATCTGCTTTGCGCTGGGTTTTGTCGTCACAGTGGTCAACACGATCCAGAGGAAAGCGCTTGTCCTCGGCCCCGTCTTTGGCGGTGCGGCGTTCGCGGTGTTCTTCCTGCTGGCTCCGGTCGTGGGATTCAAGTACGCCGAATGGAAGAGAGAGACGGTCTTCAAGTTCTCGTTCGTTCCCCCCAGTGACGGTGGCAAGGTCCAGATCAACGTCGAGCTGCCGGCCGGTTCCAGCCTGGAGCAAACGACCGCTGTGTGCGAGCAGGTCGAGCAGACCGTGGAGCAGCACCCGATGGCCAAGTACGTCGTCACGAACGTCGGGCGTCAAGCGAGCGGCTTCTCGGCATCGTCGCAGGGCACGCAGTACGCACAGATTTCCGTGACCCTCCGGGAGAAAGAGGCGATCATGGACAAGCTGGTGCCCAAGGAGCACGAAGAGCCTCTGCGCCCGCTCTCGGTCAGTTCAGAGAGTGTCGCGGCGGACATGATCAAGTCTGTCGGCAGGATCCCAGGGGCGAAGATCAACATCACCGCCACCAGCGGTTTTGGCTTTGGCGCCGCGATCCAGTTGGCGTTCAAATCGGACGACAGGGAACTGCTCGTCAAGACCGCGAGCGCTGTCCGCGACCGGCTAGCAGCCGGGGCGATCGAGGGCGTCATCATCCCAGAAATCAGCGCGAAGGCGGGCAAGCCAGAGCTGAGGGCAGTGCCGAACCGGCCGAGGATGGCGGCGGCCAACGTCTCTGCCGCCGAGCTGGGCAGCGCGCTCAGAGTCCTCTACGAGGGCGATGACACGGCCAAGTTCAGGGCCGACGGCGAGGAGTACGACATCCGGATCACGATGGATCCGCTGGACCGCAACAATCCGGAGGTCCTTTCCCAGGTGCCGGTCTCGTTCCGGAACGGCACCCCGATCTACGTGAGCGAAATCGCAGACGTCGTGCCGGCGGTGGGTGTGGACAAGATCGACCGTCGGGACAGGGAAGAGGTGATCACGGTCTCGGCGGAGCTCTTAAGTGGTTTTGCCGCTGGCAGCGTCCAGGCGGAGATCGACGAGTGGCTCAAGACTGAGAATTTGATCCCTGAGAGGGTGAGCTACCGACCGCTCGGCCAAGCTGACGCACAAGCGCGTGAGATGGTGTTCCTGTTTGGTGCGATGGGGCTTGGGCTCATCCTTGTGTACATGATCCTGGCCGCTCTATTTAACAACTTGGTCTATCCGTTCATCATCCAGCTTGCCCAGCCGCAGGCGATGATCGGGGCGCTGTTGGCCCTTGTCCTTACCGACAAGACCCTGAATATCGTCGGGTTTATCGGTGTGATCGCCTTGGTCGGCCTGGTCGGAAAGAACGCGATCCTGCTGGTGGACTACACGAACACGCTCAGGTCGCGCGGGAAGGACCGTCTGGAGGCCCTCGTCGAGTCGGGGGGGACGCGTATCCGCCCGATCATGATGACGACCATCGCCCTTGTGGCAGGCATGTTGCCCGTCGCCTTGGCGATCGGCCGAGGTTCGGAGTTCCGCGAAACGATCGGGATCACGATCATCGGCGGGACGATCCTCTCCACGTTCTTGACCCTGCTGGTCATCCCGTGCTCCTACCTGATCTTTGACGACCTTGCCCAGAGGCTGGGAAGAAGGAAGGGCAAAGGCGCAGGGGCCGGTTCGACCGAGGCGGATTCGGGCTAAAGTAAAGCCGTGTGGGCACGGTTACAGACCGGCTTGACGGTGGTTTGCGGAACCACGATGGTCGCCTCTTGGCTGGTCGCGCCACAGGCGAAGTTCGGGCTTGCGTTGGTGGCCATTCTCGCCGGGTCTGTCTTTGCGCTCAGGAGCGCCTGGGACAGCATCAAGGACCGTTCGGTCGATGTGAACATCCTGATGGTCCTGGCGGCTGTCGGCGCCGTCACGCTTGGTCACTTTGGCGAGGCCGCGATCCTGCTGTTCCTGTTCAGCCTTTCCAACACATTGGAGACCTACGCGCTGGGACGGACGAAGTCCGCGATCGAGGGCCTTGTCAAGCTCAGGCCGGACACCGCGGTCCTCGTGACGGAATCCGGTGACCAGGAGACCGATGTGCGGTCGATCCAGACTGGCGACCGCGTGCGGATCCTGCCCTACGCCACGATCCCGTTGGACGGTGAGATCGAGGCGGGCGACACCCATGTCGACCAGGCCGCGATGACCGGCGAGTCGGCGGCTGTCTCGCGCGGTGTCGGCGATGTCCTCTTGGCCGGGACGCAGAACCTGGAGGGTTCCGTGACCATAAGAGTGACCTCACCGGCCGGTCAGACAACCTTGGACAAGGTGGTCGAGCTTGTCGCTGACGCGCAGGAGAACAAGGCATCGGGCGAGAGGGTCAGCGCGTGGTTCGGGCAGACGTACACCTGGTTGGTGATCGCGGCGTTCGGTGTCTCGTTCGGAGTGCGTCTTGTTTTGGGCGAGGCGATGTCGGAGGCGGCCTACGGCGCCTTGGCGCTGCTGGTGGCGCTCAGTCCCTGCGCCCTTGTGATCTCGACCCCTGCCACGACCCTGAGCGCTCTGGCATGGGCGGCGAAGAACGGGATTCTGATCCGAGGAGGGCAGTTCATCGAGGCCTGTGGGTCGGTGGACACGGTCTTTGTCGACAAGACCGGCACCCTGACCAAGGGCAGGCCCGTCCTTTCTGAGATCTGCATATGCTCGGAGGTGCCTGTCAACGCGTCTGTCGCAAGCTCTTGCGGGCCGGACCACGCGTGTTGGCACGGCGGCGAGATGGGCGAAGAGTCCCGCGAACTGCTTGCGATCGCCGCCGGAGCCGAACAGTACAGCACCCATCCGATCGCCGAGGCGATCGTTGCCGGGGCCAGGGCGCGCGGAATCGACGTGCCCGAGGCGACTTCGGTCGAGGTCGTGCCGGGCAAGGGAGTGTTGGCGAGCGTGCGTGGGGCTGCGGCCCGGATCGGCCAGCCCAGTTTCTTCGAATCGTTCCCGCCAGGGTTCCAGTTCCACGCCGACAAGATGCGCGACGCCGGAATGACGGTGGCGATCCTCCAGCGTGGCGACGAGTTTGCGGCAATCGGTCTACGGGACGAGGTCCGGGCCGAGGCCGCCGCGTTCGTGCCAGCGCTCAAGTCTATGGGCGTCAAGGGTGTGCGGATGCTCACGGGTGACAACCCTGTGACGGCAAAGGTGGTCCACGACCAGGTCGCCACCGACGGGTACCACGCAAGCCTGTTGCCATCGGACAAGGAGCAGATTGTCGCAGAAGCGGTGGATCGGGGCCAGACCGTCATGTTCGTCGGCGACGGGATCAACGACGCACCGAGCCTTGCCAAAGCGCACGTCGGTGTGGCGATGGGCGGGCTGGGTTCAGACGTCGCGCTGAACGCGGCAGACATTGTGCTGATGCAGGACAGGTTGGACCTGATCCCGAGGGTGCTTGCGCTGGGCAAGAAGACCAACAGGATCGTGCGCACCA
>CAZGER010000082.1:6675-7532 GCA_964524565.1 uncultured Chthonomonas sp.
CATGCACGGCGACATGGTGTGCGAGGCGCGGATCGTGCTGGGGCAGGTCGCGCCCAGACTCGCCGACATGGTCCTTCCGTTCGCCGTCGTCGGGCACGAGGGCTCGACGGTCCTCGTGATCCTCAACGGGCTCCGCCTACTGCGGGGGCCGAACCGGGTTAGTTGAAGGTCAGCTTCAGCTCTGGCACCAGGGTCTTGTCGCCGTTCCGCGAGTGGAACTTGTAAATCTGGCCCTCGCCGGCTTCCTGCGGATCAAGGGTTGTCGTCATGGCAAAGGCGATCGACTTGTTGGGCGTCTCGTGGCACTTTTTGAACCACTCGGCGAACTTGGCCGGGCCTTTCATCAGGTCGATCTCGACCTTCACCGGCTTTTCGTCGGCGGTCGGCTGCGGGGACGCAGTGCCGAAGATGGCGGTTTTGGCCGTGTCGGGAAGCACCGACTTGGCGTCCCGTACCTGGAAGTTCGACTCGTTGAACTGGGGGGAGACGGCCCGGATCTCCACCGGCCATTTCTTGGTCTCCTCTTCTCCCAACGCCGAGCCTGCGACCAGCCAGATTGTCAGGACAGCGGACTTGAGCTCGCCTTCGGGCTTCACGCTTGACATGTCGAACTTGATGCAGCTCCAGCTGGACTCGCCGCCTCCCGCGTTCGGGTCGCTCGCGACTGTCCCTTGTGAACCCCAGCACCGAAGGTAGGGGTCGCTGACCTGCTCCTGGGCGAAGTGGTAGATCCAGATGTCGTCCGTGGCAGGGAGAGAAAACGTCTGAGGGGCCGCCAGGGCCGCAAGGGCACACACAACGGGAATGACCATAGCAGTATTTTAGCTTGGCCGGGCCGTGGCCCACCGTCCTGTCTG
>CAZGER010000083.1:0-7484 GCA_964524565.1 uncultured Chthonomonas sp.
CTAGGTTAGCCGACAATCGAAGAGGGAACGGAGCCTGCGGGCCCGTCCGGCCATCAGGCATGTTCGCTTTCATCGGGATTATCGTCGGGATTGTCGCTACGCTGCTCGGGTACGTCTTGCACCACGGGCAGATCGCCGTGCTCATCCAGCCGACAGAGATCATCATCCTCGTGGGAGCGGCCGTCGGCATCTTCCTCGGCTCCTACGGACTCAAAACCTTCCAAGCCACCATCAAGGCCATCACAGGGCTCATGAAGGCCCCGGCAGGCAAAGAGCAGTACATCGACCTCCTCAAAATGCTCTACCTCCTGTTCAACGTCGCCCGCAAAGAGGGCCTCCTTGGACTCGAAAAACACATCGAAAAACCGGAAGAGAGCGACATCATCTCCCGCTTCACAAGTTTCACCGGCAACCACCACGCGGTCCACTTCCTGTGCGACACGCTCAAGGTCATCCTCACCGGCGCCGTCGGCCCCCACGACCTCTCAGAAATGATGGAACTGGACCTCGAGGTCGCCCACGAGGAAGAGCTCGTCCCCAGCGAGGCCCTCCAGACCGTCGGAGACGCAATGCCCGCCGTCGGTATCGTCGCCGCCGTCCTCGGCGTCATCATCACGATGGGCAAGATCACCGAAGGCCCCGAAAAGATCGGCGCGTCCGTCGCCGCCGCCCTCGTCGGAACCTTCATGGGCATCTTCATCGGCTACGTCATCTGCGCCCCCCTCAGCAAGTCCATCTCCGCCAAGGTCAAGGCAGACGGGATGTACATGCACTGCATCCGCCACGCCCTGTTCAGCTTCGCCCGGGGAGAATCGCCCATCACCTGCATCGAGTTCGCACGAAGGCAGATCGAACCCACCATGAGGCCAGGGTTCGCAGAACTCGAAGAAGCCGTCAAGGAAAAACAGGCAGCCTAAGGGGACACTGTGCAAGAAGGCACCCCGATCATCATCAAAAAGAAGAAGGCACACGGCCATGCCCATCATGGCGGTGCCTGGAAAGTCGCCTATGCCGACTTCGTCACGGCAATGATGGCCTTCTTCATGGTCATGTGGATCCTCGGAATGTCCGATTCACAAAAAGAAGCCATCGCCGCCTACTTCAACGACCCCATCGGTTTCCAAAAAAGACCTGCCCTCAACCCGATCTCACCCTACGCCAAAGGCAAGCCCCAAACCATGACCGACGGCAACGGGGCGACCTCCGACGGCGTCATGGCCGACAAAGGGCTCCAAAAAGTCGAAGAAGAGATCGACAAAGCCATCCAAGAGGACAAAGAACTCAAAGACCTCAAGGAAAAAGGCGACATCCACGTCACCAAGACAGCCGAAGGGCTCCTCATCGAACTCATCGAGAACGACACGAACGGAGAGGTCTTCTTCGAGGTCGGCAGCTCCGTCGTCAGGGACAAGGCCAAAGCCATGTTCCACCACCTCGGTCCCATCCTCGCCTCAAGCGGAAGGCCACTGGAGATCCAAGGGCACACCGACGCCCGCCCCTTCCCCGGCTCCGGCTACGACAACTACGACCTCAGCGCCGACCGAGCCCAGTCCGTCAGACGCCTCCTCATGCAGGGCGGAGTCACACCGGACCAGGTCCTCAGCGTCGAAGGCCGCGGATCCTCCGACCCCCGCAAACCGAGCGATCCGAACCACTTTAGCAACCGCCGCGTCGCCATCCTCCTTCCCTGGAAGATCGCCAAGGCAGGCGCCTACAAGCTCCCCGTCGATATCTCCGACAGCGGCACCCAAGGGGCATTCGTTGGAACCACACCAATGGACGCCGCCGGGGTCGAGACACCGGCAGAGGCTAAAGACAGGATCAAGTCAAAAGGCGGCGGACACTAGAACTCCAGCACGCCCTTCCCGGCCCGCCCAGACTTCATAGCCTCAAAGATCGACTCAAACTCCGTGAACGGCACATGGTGCGTCACGACCGACGAAACGTCAAGGCCCTTCTCCTCCAGCAACCAGGTCATCTGGTCCCACGTCTCCCACATCCGCCGCCCGACGATCCCGTGGACCTGCAGACCCTTGAAAACGACCTGGTTGACGTCCACATGCCCCAATGCCTGTGAGTACACCCCCAGCAGACTGATCCGCCCCCCGGCCCGCGTCGAGTTGATCGCAAGGTCGAGCGATGAAGGGTGCCCGGACATCTCCAGCGTCGCATCGACACCCTGAGGCTCGAGCTTGGAAAGGACCTCCGCCGGGTGGACCTTCGAAACGTCGATGATCTCGTCCGCGCCCACCGCCTCACCCATCCCGATCCGGTAAGGGCTCAGCTCCGTCGCGTAAACCTTCTTCGCGCCAAGGCACTTGCAGATGGCGACGGCGAACAGACCGATCGGCCCAAGGCCCGTCACCAACACGGTCTGACCCTCCACAGGGCCGTCCATCACCGTGTGGACAGCGTTCCCCAGAGCGTCCAGCATCGAGGCCACCTCCTTGCTCACGCTCGCCGGCACCGGACGGGCGTTCAGCTCCGGGATCACCGCATAGGGCGCAAAACCACCATCGACGTCCACCCCCAAAATCCGCGTCGTCACATCGATGTGCCCCTCCCCGGCAAGGTACTGCGGAGAGTTCTTGTCCACAATGTGCGACTCCGTCGCCACAAAGTCACCCACCTTCCGGTCCGTGACCCCTTCGCCGACCTCCACGACCGTCCCGCAAAACTCGTGGCCGATGATCCGCGGCGGCTGGATCCGTGAGGCGCTCCAAGGGTCCCAATCGTAGATGTGCAGGTCCGTCCCGCACAAAGAGGCACGCTCCACCCGCAGCTTCACATGGCCAGGAAGGATCTCGGGCTCGTCAACGTCGATCAGACACAAACCAGGCGCTGGCTTGGTCTTCGCAATCGCTCTCACGGCGCAAATCCTACCTACTGCAAAACCGCCGGACAACACCCATGGGGACACTGCCCCTCCACCACCCCGAGAAAGGCACGGGCCTGGTGGTAAGCCTCCTTCAACCCATGCTAAACTCTGCCTTCCGGACCCCGTTCGGCAGACAAGGAGCAATCATTGGGTAGCGCATACACCCCAGGTCTCACGGTCAGTGCAGACACAGTCGTCGATCGAGTCCGCCGACTCCCCATCAAAGGAGAGGTCCTCGTCACGGAGGGGGCCAACGTCCAAAACGACTCCGTCGTCGCCAGGGCCCTCCTGCCAGGAATGCTCCAGACCATCCGCCTCGCCGACAGGCTCGGCGTCGAACCCAAAGAGGTCCCCGCCCTCACCAAGGTCGCAGAGGGCGACACCGTCACCGTCGGGCAAATGGTCGCCGAGACCGAAGGCATCCTCGGCTTCTTCAAGACCAAGGTCGCCAGCGAGTACGAGGGCACCGTCGAGGGAATCTCGCCCGTCACCGGCAACATGCTCGTCCGCGAGGCCCCCATACCGGTCGAGATCACCGCCTACGTCAGCGGAAAGGTCACCACCGTCATTCCCGATGAGGGAGCGGTCGTCCAAACCCGAGGCGCCATGGTCCAAGGCATCTTTGGCATCGGCGGAGAGCAGAACGGCGTCGTCACCGTCAAGGTCTCCGGACCCGACCAAGTGCTGGAAGCCTCCATGCTCGGCCCAGAGGACTCCGGAAAAATCATCGTCGGAGGAGCCGGAGTCACCCTCGATGCCCTCCAAAAAGCCAACCAGGTCGGAGCCGCAGGCATCGTCGTCGGAGCGGTCCGCGACGTCGACCTCACCGCCCTCCTCGGATACGATATCGGCGTCGCCATCACCGGACAGGAAGAAGTCGCCACAACCCTCGTCGCCACCGAAGGCTTCGGCAAACTCGATATGGCAGGAAGGACCTTCAAACTCCTCCAGTCCCTCGAAGGAAAAAGGGCCAGCATCAACGGTGCCACCCAGATCAGGGCCGGTGTCATCAGGCCAGAACTCATCGCCCCCATCGAACACGCCGCGTCAGAGGCCGTCCCACAGCACAGCTCCAGCATGCTCGAGGTCGGCGTCCCCATCCGCATCATCCGAGAGCCCTACTTCGGCAAGCTCGGCAAGGTCACAGGACTCCCCGCCCAACTCCACACCGTCGAGTCAGGGGCCGAGGTCAGGGTCCTCGCCGCAAAACTCGACGACGGACGCGACGTGGTCGTCCCGCGCGCCAACGTCGAGATCATCGCCACTTCATGAGAATCCTGGTCGTTGACGACGAAGAAACCATCCTAGAAACGGTGGAGCTCAGGCTCCGCAAAGAAGGCTACACCGTCTTCCCCGCAACCACCGCAGAAGAAGGCATGCGCCTCTTCAAACTCGTCAAACCAGACCTCGCCCTCCTCGATATCATGCTCCCCCAAAGGTCCGGAATCGAGCTCGCGCAAGCCATACGAAGGGACAACCAGGTCCCCGTCATCTTCATCACCGCCAAAGCGTCAGAGCAAGACCGGGTTCAAGGGCTGGAGATCGCCGACGACTACGTCACCAAGCCGTTCAGCCTCAGCGAACTCAGCGCCAGGGTCAAAAGCGTCCTCAGGCGCACCGTCCGCGTCACCGAGCAGGCACCCGTCGAGTGCGGCAACCTCAAAATCGATCCAAGGACCCACCAGGCCACCCTCCAAGGCAAGCCGCTCTCACTCTCGCCAAAAGAGTTCGCCCTCGTCCACTTCATGGCCAGCCACCCAGGACAGGTCTTCAGCCGCGAGACCCTCCTCGATAGGGTCTGGGGACACGACGCCTACGTCACCACCAGAACGGTCGATGTCCACGTCCGCTGGCTCAGAAAACACATCGAACCGGACCCCGCCGCACCGGTCAGGCTCATCACCGTCCGTGGGGTCGGATACAAGTTCGCTGGCTAAGCGCCCTTGTGCTTGGCCCGAGATCCGATCACGCCCTGCTCCTCCCTCCGCCGCCCGCGCAAGACCAACTGGTCCCGTGCCTGCGTCAGATGGTGAAGGGCCGTCTCGTTCTCCTCACAAGCAAGCGCCCGCGACTGAAAATCGCTCAGCTTGTCGATGACAGCCTCGATCACGTCCTCGATCCTGCAACCGTTGATCCCCACCTCGGCCGGGTTCCCGTGCTGGAAAACAATATGGACGTGGTCCTGCTCCACAACCGCCGGGTTGCCGTCCAAATGACGGAACTGCTCCATGTTCTCGCTCATGGTCAGCCTCAGTCTAGCCCAAGTCCCCGAAGACTTTCTGTGTGAGTCGGCCTATAAGCCGGATTCTGTCTTTGTGCGGCGATTTCGCTATGCGGCCTACCCGGAGGGTCGGCGGGCCACGTCAGCCCCTCCCTATTTGGCCTTGCTTCCAGCGGGGTTTGCCAGCCGGCACGGTCACCCGCACCGCTGGTGGTCTCTTACACCACCGTTTCACCCTTGCCCCGGCACGCCGGGGCGGTCTGCTCTCTGTTGCACTTTCCGTCGGGTCGCCCCGCCCCTGGTTGCCCAGGGCACCGTGCCCTATGAAGTCCGGACTTTCCTCCATCCCGATCGCTCGGAACGGCCGCCGCCCGGCCGACTCGCCTCGGATTGTACTCGCGCCGCCCTCACACCCGCAGACCAAACAATTTCTGAGAGTTTCAACGCTTTCGCAAAAAGTGTTTACATACTATAGACATGGCACGTCAGCTGCCATTCGTGGTCGGCGCCGGGGATGTCCTCCCAAGTGTACGAGCCGTGACTTTCAGTCTCGGTAAACTGACAGCAACCTGCAACCAACGTACGCACATCGATAGATGTTAAGAGACCTCACACATCCGGTAGAGCATTTTTTAAAGCGCATCGAAAAGCGAATCAAGCAGCGCAAAGACTCGGAGGCTCGGTCACGCGCTGGGTTGGATTGACCAGAGAAACTACCCCTCCTTCCGAACGTACAAGAACCGGTCCTCAGGGACCGGCCCAAAACCGAACTGCCGGTACAGACCGTGAGCGTCCCGCGTCGCCAAAACGACCATCCGCAGGTCCCCGATCCCAGGAGTCGCCATCAGCTCAGCCACCATCGCCTTCCCGATCCCCTTGCCCCGGTGGCCCTCGTCAACCCACACGTCGCACACCCAGGCAAACGTCGCATGGTCCGAAACGACCCTCGCAAACGCCACCTGCCCAGACCCACAGTAGACCCCTAGACAAAACGACCCAGCGATCGAGGCGTCGATCACAGACCTCGGACGACAACCCGCCCAGTACGAGTCCCCGAGCCAACCGGCCACCCGGTCCACGTCCAACCGCGCCTTGTCGCTCGAAAACTCGTAACCCTGCGCCAGACCGGACATGCCCGATTGTCCCACCGACAAAACCCCGCCCTAGTACTTCACCTCAAGCGGCAAAACCAGCTTGAACACCAAACGGTTCTGGAATGAACCGGCCTGCGGGTCGCCCAGCAGAACAAAGTACTCCACACCCCGCTTGCCAGACATCCGGTAGCTCAGGTACCAGTTCCACTGGCCGTTCTCGTACACTCCCCGGCCACCGATCGACTCGTACTTGCCAATGTCGTACCTCAGGCTCAAAATGTGCTGGGTCTCGCTCCCGTTGAACTCCTGCAGCTGCGTCGACCAACTCACCTGCGAGTTCCCCGTCGGCTTAAAGCTCGCCTCAAGGTCGATCCGCTCGTAAGGCACACCGCCGAACTCGCCCCAGTGGTAGTTCACCGCGTACCCGCGGTTCGGCCCTTCCACCCTGCCCACTCCGAACACGTACAAGTGGTCGTTCGAACCGTTGAACTTCGAGTGCTCCACCTGAAAACCCGCCGCCCATTTGCTCCGAAGCATCATCTCCCCACCAATGGCCACCGTGTCCCGATAAAACCCGCCCGTCGTTCGGTTGTAGCTGCCCCCAAATCCGTTCAGGGCCCAACTCGTCACCGGCCCCTTGTTCGGAGTCTGCTCGTACTCGACAAACCCAAAAAACCCCTTCAGGTCCTGCTCCGGAGAAAACCCGAGCCGAGGGAAAAAGTCCTTCGATACGTAGTTGTGCTCCACCAGCGCCGTCAAGCCAGAGTTCGAATACTGCACCCCCGTGCTGTTCCGCCAGCCCGAACCCCGGACCTCGTCGTCCGTCCCCTGCGTGTTCACGTAGGCCATGTAGGGGCCGAACCTGTGGGTGTAGTTCAGCTGCGCCGCATCGTTCTTCAGCCCCGCCTGGTTGTTCCCAACGTAGGCAAAGTTCAAATCCTGCTTGTTGCTCAGCCTGTGCGTCGCGCTCAGGGCCGTGGCCGTCTGCTTCCCAAAGTCAAACGTCGACAAAAACCCAAGGCTCGTCCGCTCGTCCAGTTGCCCATAAAGCTTGACCCCGCTATCGATGTTCCTGATCCGCTGCGAGGCGAACAGCCGCTGGTCCATCCCGGTCGAAATGTAACCCGCTCCCTCCTGAAAGAACGGCCGCGACTCCCCTGCCAATCGCTCAAAGTAACTAAAGTCCAGCGACAGAACAGAAGCCTCCACGTTCCTAAAGTCAGGGTTCAGCGTCCCCACAAACGTCAGACTGTCCGTCACGTTCGCCTTAAAGTCCAAACCTGCGTTAAAG
>CAZGER010000084.1:0-7478 GCA_964524565.1 uncultured Chthonomonas sp.
ATGCCGACCGACATGAAACCGCAAATCGCCGAAAAGGCACAAACCGTCACTGAGACGGCGGAAAAGTACCAGCGCGCAGCAGGCGTGCTGTTCACTGAGTACCGTGGCCTTAAGGTGCACCAGATGCAGGCGCTCAGGAAAGAACTGGTCGCCAAGGGCGGTGAGCTCCAAGTCATCAAGAACACACTGTTCAAGAGGGCCATCGGAGAAGACGCCCAAAAACTGACTGACGACCTCAGCAGCGGACCCACAGCCATCGCTTTCGTTTATGAGACCGAGTGCGCCAAGGTCCTCGTCGATTTCACGAAGACCAACAAGTCCTTCGTGGTCAAAGGGGGCATCCTCGACGGGAACGTCTACGATGCCGCCGGAATCGACGCCATCAGCAAACTCCCGCCAAGGGACGTCCTGATCGCACAGGTGATCGGAGCCATCGCAGCTCCGCTCAGCAACCTCGTCGGGGTCATCGAGGCCCTCTACGCAGACCCCATCCGAGCCATCGGGGCGCTCGCCGACAAGGTCGCAGAAGGATCCCCGGTCGAAACCAAGGCTGAAGCTCCGGCACCGGAAACGGTCGCCGAACCAGAAGCCGAGGAGAAACAGGCAGAAGCATCTGAACAAGCACCGGAAGCCACTTCCGAAGAACCCGCACCGGCAGAAGATGCCGCTGCCACGACCGAAGAACCAAAAGAAGAGACTGAATAACAATGGCCAGCACCGTTGAAAAACTCGTTGAAACCATCAGTGGCATGACCGCTCTTGAACTGAGCGAGCTCAAAACCGCCCTCGAAGACAAGTTCGGCGTCACAGCCGCCGCTCCCATGATGGGCATGCCCATGATGATGGGCGCAGGCGCAGACGCTGCCCCGGCAGAAGAGAAGACCGAGTTCGACGTCATCCTCGCAGCAGCGGGCGACAAGAAGCTCGAAGTCATCAAGATCGTCAAGGACACCCTCGGCCTCGGACTCAAAGAAGCCAAGGACCTCGTCGATGCCGCTCCCAAGCCGCTCAAAGAGGCCGTCAGCAAAGACGAGGCCGATGCGCTCAAGAAGAAGCTCGAAGAAGCTGGCGCAAAAGTCGAAGTCAAGTAACTGCCCACAAAGCACGACAAAACGGCCCGCCGAGGATTGCTCCCGGCGGGCCGTTCCTTTCTCCCTACGCCGGGCTCAGTCGTCGCCCCTCGTGTGGTTGAACGGGTGCTCCGGCGTGCTCGTGTGGCAGACCGAGCACTTGTCGATCACACCCGCATGGCCCTGCAAACCGATGGCTTGCACATTGTCGCGCGGGTTCAGCGTAGGAGTGATCGCATGGGGACTCCCGTGGCACACGATGCACTTGACACCGTTGTGACCCACAGAGTCCTTGAACAACACCCCAGGCTGCTCGTACTCGTGACCCGGCTCGTTGTGACAGTTGCCACACCGAGGCTCGTCCTTCCAAGGCGTCCGGTTAGGGTTGGACATCGCCTGCATGTCCCCGTGACAGCTGAAGCACGTCAGGCCGCCGGCCTTGTGGACGTCCCTATAGCACTGTGTGTTCTTGCCTGGATGGCAGGCATAGCACGTGTCCTCCGGCGTCGAGTGGTTGAACTTGTCTTTGTGCCGCCTGTGGACAGCCAAAGACAGGTTGGAAACGCCAGGCTTGCCCGGCGCACCAAGGGCAGAGTCCGCGTGACAGCTCGCGCACAGAACAGGCCGGTTCGCCTCCAACCTCGTGCCGTTGTACTTGTCGTGCCACCGCAGGATGTTGATGTTGGTCGGCGTCCGCGTCAGACCGTGGCACCTGTCGCAGTTGATCTCCGTCGAAACGGGGACCACCGGCTGCGTTGAAGCCACCAGAGAGCCGTTCTTGTAAACGTTCACCTGCGCAAGCTGGTACGGGTCGAACACCCCAGCGTCCGTGAACGGGGTCACAGGGATCCCCAACGCCGCCCACTCCTTCGTCGCAGTCCGGACCATGTTGCCGCTCATCCCAAACCCGAACAGCCCCACGTCCGCCGGCAGGTTCACCCCGAACAGGGCCTGGTCAAAGTCCCAAAAGTTGGTCTTGGTCACGCTCGTCGTGTTTCCAGGGATCGAGTACGTGACGCTCACGTCCCCAGTGATGATCTCAGGGCTGCTCCCGCGCCGGATCACAGTCGCCTTGAGCGTGTTCGCCGGAGGAAGGATGCACAGATCGGCAAACTCCTCGTTCATGCAGTGCATGCCCAGGTCGTTGTACGCCAGTACGACGTACTGACCAGCCGTGACCCCCTGCCCAACGGTAGGCGTCCCCGCGTCGGACTGCTGGGTGACCGCGACTCCGGCCAAAACGAGCGACACGGCCATAAAGCCCGTGCCCAACGCTCCTCTCGCCCGGAAGGGTCTCCCCTTTTCCGGTTGTTTCGTTGTCATTTTCATTTCCATCCCACACATAGCGGTCCCGGACCGCTATATAGGTCAAGAGGGCGTCATCCCAGTAAAAGATTCAGGGACAAAAATATACAGATTGTCCGTGACCCGTCCATCCGGCCCCAAGATCCTCCCTCCTGCCGGGTATCCTCGCAGACTCAAAAATCGAGCGTGCTCCCGTCGTCTAGCGGTTCAGGACATCGCCCTCTCACGGCGAAGATCGCGGGTTCGAATCCCGTCGGGAGTACCATCCTTTTTTGAATCTAAAAAAACCGTCTGGCCGGACGGAGCCTGAACGTGCAGGGTGAAAGAAACCGGTGGCTAAAGTCAGGGGTTATAGGCGGTTCAGCACCTAAGCTACGGAAACCAGCGGATGATCTACGCTGATTGCGGAAGTCAACCAGTTTTCGATCTAACGAGGGGGTAGCTTCAGACGTATAATAGAATGAAGTGGAACGTGTGACTCTCGTTTTCGAGCCAGCCGATCAAGGTGGATATTCGGCATACGTTGCCGAGGTGCCTGGTGCGAACTCGCAAGGGGAAACGTTAGCCGAAGCAAAGGCGATGGTGCTCGAAGCGTTGCACGAATTGCTTGAGTACCGCCGGGAAAAGGCGCATCTCAAGGCATCCAGTGGCACGGTGTACGAGCAAGTGGTTCTGGCCTGATCTGCCTCAAAGGCTCGAGTGGCGCGGTATCCCGAGGTCATCACAAATCCGCCGCGCGGTGTTGTTCTTGACGGTTGGATGCCTCGGAACTTGGCTCTCCTTCTCGCCGTCTTGACTCTCCCAAATGTCGTGATTTCGACCGTGCCGTACAAGCCGTGCCTTTTGCTTCCGCAAGTGCCGTTCTAGTTCGCCTCGGTTCAACCCAAGTCACCCGTCTGCTCAGATTCGTCGCTCTCTTCGATCTGGAACTCCAGCCAGGGCTTAACAACTTTGTCGAGCCAGGCCACAACTCGATCCTTTTGGCGCTGCGTCATTGAAGACGGTGCTGACACTTCCACCATGGGGTTCGAGAGCATTACTCTTGCGCTGGACTGTTCACCCGAAATCACGGGCCGACTGTCCTGATTGGCGATCCTGTCTTGAGACGTGTGTGCAACACTTCCAGCGGCAGATTCTGGTATTGCCGTTGCCGATACATTTTCGGCCGCCGTAAACGAAAGATCGTCATCCAGTAGCCCCGCATACTTGGCTGATTGGATCATGGTCCGAGATGCGTAATCTCCGCTCGGTGCGACGATCCCGAATAAACGCTCCATGAGTTGGGGGATATGTTGTGGCAGCCGACCTTCAGGCCCATACTTATCAAAGACTTCCTGGTACAGCGGCACGGAGAGGAAAGCAGATCGAAGAAGTTCAGGTTCCTCGCCTGGCAAAGGTCTTAGAAGACTCTTGCCGAGGTTCGTGATCGTATAGCCACCAGGACCCCGATCGAGCAACCCGAACAGACTGAGAGCACCGATCTTCCGATTTGAGGCCCCGGTCTCCGCTGGATGCCCGAGGGCTTTTGCGATCGCTTCACGCTCGTGTGCACCTAGCCCTAAGCCCTGCTGAACTACGCGAAGGTTTGAAATGGTGTCGGCAAGGTTGACGCCAGGATAGCCTCTGCTTCGTTTTCTGTCAGTCATTACACCAGTATAGACGGTCGCCATGCTAAATCGGTTTCTCTAGACCTGCTGCAACTGTCAAAACAGATGTATCAGCCATCGCAACAGGCCTGTCCGCGAAAAGATGGCTTGCTTCCCAAGGAATGCATGGCACCTTTCACTATTTTTACCCTGGTAGCAGTAAGTTGTGTCAAGGTGTCACGACAAGATTAGCAGCATGGGCATACCTCCTACACCTCAGCTGCAGTGTGACCGGCAGTCCACGTCGGGCGGTTCGGAGAGCATGGCAACGGCAAAAATGGTCAAGGTAGCAGCGCAGTTTTAAGCGCGTCCACTTCGGTGTACCAATCGACCAACACGCTCGACCCACACTGCACCCATCGACCTCCGCTCCGGCGACATGGCCGCCCACCCGGCTCCAACGCAGGCCCTTTGCAGACCACTCGGTCAGAGCGGCACAATCAACGCAAATGGACGTCCTAGACCAGGTCAAGCGGTACATCGCCAGCATCCCCGAGCCAAAGCAGAGCGAGATCAAGGCACTACACGATCTTGCGCTCCAAACTGCGCCTGGCTGCCGTCTCTGGTACTCCGATGGCACTAACGAATCGGGCAAAGTCGTCTCCAACCCCACGATCGGATACGGTTCCTACACGATCCGCTATGCAAACGGATCGACCAAAGAAACTTTCAGGGTCGGCTTGAGCGCAAACCAAAAGGGGATCTCTGTCTACATCCTGGGCCTAGACGACAAGACCTACTTGTCAAAGAACTTCAGTGGCTCGATCGGTCAAGCGGACGTCACAGGCTACTGCATCAAGTTCAAATCGACGCAATCGATCGACATGGAAGTCCTCAAGTCAGCCATGAAGCACGCGTTCGGCCAGCCAGGCGCCCAGGACAGTTGAGAACCGCCGCTGCGCTTGCTTCCACACTGTTGACCGCTCAAAGCGATGCCCCGGTGGCCGACCAGGTGCGCGGCGCGGCACCGAACGCGATTAGCCCAGATAGATCTCCTGGTCGCCCCAGCACGTCTGCAAAAAGTCTATCTGGCCAGCGTGGAGCGTTGCGTGCCAACCCGGCAGGTTGATGAACTCGCCCATCGGCATTGCAAAACCTTGTCCAGATTCCATCACGATGTCCAGGTCGTCGGAGGTGAGTGCGTCAATGGCCGCCACAACTTCTGCAGTACCCTTTCTAAACGCTTCTTCCATTTGTTCCCTGCCCGTGACCGAGAGTTCCTCGGCGACACACGCCGCCACCCAGTCATCGACGTTTTCAGGGGTTGGCAGCGTCCTGTCGCGGATCATCGAAGCGAACCGCCCTGCGTACAACGCTGTGTGGGCAGCGATACGAATGGCGGACTGTGCCGTCGGAGCCGGCGTCCAATCAAGCTTGTCGTCCGGCACGTGCCGAAAGTTCTTCAGGAAGTACTCCATGTTGCCCACGGCCCGCTCCTTGGCTGCCTCACGAAGATCCAGCCCTAAATACTGATACGCGTCCCGACGAACCGGCGAGACCGCAGGCGCGCTGACAAACGCTCACCGTCAAAGCAAGTAAGCTCGACAGAGTGCTCCACCTTCAGCAACTCGTCGACGCCTGGGAAGAAAGCCACCGCGAGCTCCAGATAGCCCTCGAAGGCCTCCCGAACAAAGATGTCTGGGTCAGGGCCGCGCCGAGCCTGCTCAGCGTCGGAGAGCTGGCGGGCCACATCGCGTTCGGCGAGGCAGCCCTAGCGACCAAGCCCTGGAACGCAGAGGCGCGCAAAGGCGAGATCCCCATCAAAAGCCCGCTGGTCGATTTCCGGTTCCACTACTACCCGTCTTCGGTCCACGATCCTGTCGACCTCGGGCTCGGCGCAATCCAGATCGCCGAAGAGCTCGCCCTTGTCCACGCCCAGGCCAAAGAGATCGTCTCTGGCCTCAACCCGCAGCCATCCGACCTTGCCAACGGGAGCGATCGGGCAACCTGGGAAAACGTGCTCCAGTACATGGGCTTCCACGTCGCCTACCACACAGGACAGGTCTACACCGTCCGACATCTTCTCGGCCACGAGACCGAAGACAACTAGCAGCAATCTGAACAGGTTTCCCAAATCTGGCAAAAATACTGGGGCAATCCCTGTGGGACTAGCCTCTGTCGTGATAAGATGTCCTTGTGCCGCCCGTATTGGGCCTGGCCATTGGAGTTTTATCATGAGGAAAGGTCTGTCTCTCGTCGCCATGCTTGTTGTGGCAGCCAGTTCGCAAGCAGCGTTCAACCTGAACATCGACACCCCCTATCAGTCGGTGGTCATCCCTAACACCGGCACGACCACAGTCGTCTTCACCGGCACGGTGGACGTCCTCTTACCCACGTTCGACATCATTGCCGCGTCACTCGAGTTTCCCGGCCTCACGCCAGGCGGCCCGTTCCTGTCGGCTAGCTTCGATGCTGGCTTCTTGGCATACCTTGGCGGCACTAACCCAGGTGTCGACTACACCGGCGGGCTCTTCAGCGTCGTGGTGCCCAGCACTGCCACTCCTGGCAACTACTACTTCAACGGGGGTGGCGCGAACAATCTCGCTGAGTTCGAGGTCGAGGGAACGGACGGTACGATCAACGTCGCCGAGAAGGAGTACCACGGTATGACCCTCAACGTCGTTCCCGAGCCAGCAACCATGGCCGTCCTCGGCCTCGGAGCCGCAGCGCTCCTCCGACGACGCAACAAAGCCTGAGACTCCAAACAGCATCCGCCCGGAACACAGTTCCGGGCGGTTTTTTTTGTCCGCGGCCCTACGCACCGCCCACCCACCCCGCCTCGGCCGCAAAACATGGACCGAAACCGCGCCGATTGAACCGACAGGCAAAGGTAAAACTCCGCCATGAACCTCGTCCTCTTGGCGGGAGCCATCCTCCCCGGCGTCCTCACAGCCGACACCGTCCCAAGCCCAGAGGAGTACCTCGGGTTCTCCGTCTGCCAGGACTACCACCTGGCCAACTACACCCAACTGTCCGGGTACTGGAAACTCCTCGAACAGCGCTCAGACCGCGTCAAGGTCGTCAGCATCGGCCGGACCGAAGACGGCCGCGAGCAACTGATGTGCATCGTCAGCGACCCTTCCAACCTCGCCAGACTCACATCCATCCGGGCCGCCAACGCCAAGATCGCAAAGGCCGACACGCTCGTCACCGACGCCCAGGCCAGGGAGTTTGTCAAGGACAAAAAGGCCGTCGTCTGGATCGACGGCGGGCTCCACGCGTCAGAGGTCCTCGTCGCCCAGCACCTGATCGAGCAGGCGTACCGCCTCGCCTCCAGCCAAGACGAAGAGACAACACGGATCCTCAAAGACTGCGTCGTCCTTCTCGTCCACGCAAACCCGGACGGCAACGAGTGGGTCGCCGACCACTACATGCGTAGGAAAGACCCCCAGACGCGCAGCGCCGCCGGACTTCCCTTCCTCTACCAAAAGTACTGCGGACACGACAACAACCGCGA
>CAZGER010000085.1:0-6352 GCA_964524565.1 uncultured Chthonomonas sp.
TTGAAACTCGTGTGGACCCTGCCGTCTGCCTGGACCATTTTGGGGAGGGCGTCGGCGTAGGTGTTCTTGAGTTTTGTGAGCTCTCGGAAGTTGAGGACGGCAGCGGCGATCTCGTGTTCCTCGGCCAGTTCGCCGAGGATCTCGACCCCGGTGGCCCATCCAGTCTTGGTCCGTTTACCGCCTGGGAGGGCCAGTTTTTCGAAGAGGACCTCTCCGATCTGTTTGGGCGAGGCGATGTTGAACTCGGTGTCGGCGAGGCTCCAGACCTGTCTTTGGGTTGCGTCGATCTCGATCTCGAGCTGTTTGCTGAACCCTGAGAGTTGGTCGACGGAGAGGCTGATCCCTGCCTCTTCCATTTGGGCGAGGATCGGGACGAGGGGCATCTCGATCTCGTGGAGGACCTTGGTCTGCCCTTCTTTTTCGACCTTTTGGTCAAGTTCGTCCCAGAGCCTGAGGAGGGCGACAGCCTTGTCTTCGGGGCTTTTTGGGGGTGGGCAATCGAGGTAGGCCTGGGCGATGTCTTCGAGGTCGTAGGTGGAGCGTCCGGACTGGAGGACGTAGGCGGCGAGTGTGACATCGAAGCCAGCGTGGGAGGAATAGTCTTTGGTGGCTTTGTTGAGTGGCTTGCTATCGAAGGCGACGCATGCGCCTGGGTTTTGTCGGAAGACCTCGACGGCCTGGTCGTATGGGACGGGTCGGGCTTCTGCGCCGACGGCGATGGTTGCCAGGGCCTCTGACGCGTCGTCGAGGAGGCTGGCCTGTTCTGGCTTTTGCGGTGGGAGGACCGCGTAGCGTTTGTTCCCTACCCATTTTAGGAGCGCTTCGAAGGTGGTTTCTTGGAGGACGGTGGCGCTGACGGGTTCTTCGGTGACGGCGATGGCGGCGCGGCTGGCCCCGTTGACCATGTAGGGGGAGAGGACTTGGTCGAGCCTTCTGACCTGTGACTTGAATTCCAGGGTGGTGAGGATGGCCTTGGCGTCGTCGACGTGGGGCTGGTCCATCCGGAAGGGGGCGAACTGGTATTCGACGGGGACATCGCGGACGATGGTGGCGAGCCACTTTGACTTGCGCATGAGGTCCTCGTTCCCTTCCAGTTTTTTGCGGAACTTCTCGGGGACCTCGGCGATGCGTTCGATAATCTGTTCGATGGTCCCGAACTCTTGGATGAGGATGGTCGCGCTTTTATCGCCGATGCCGGGGACTCCTGGGATGTTGTCGCTGGTGTCGCCGACGAGGGCTTTGTAGTCCGTGACGTGCTCAGGTCCGAAGCCGTAGCGCTCTTTGACGGCTTCTGGGTCGTACATGACGACATCGGTGACGCCTCGCTTTGTGGTCATGACCTCGACGTGCTCATCGACGAGTTGGAGGGAGTCGAGGTCGCCGGTGACGATGGTTGTCTTGTAGCCGTTTTGTGCCCCGAGCCGGGAGATGGTGCCGACGATGTCGTCTGCTTCGAACCCGACGAGTTCGAGGACGGGGATGTTAAAGGCGGAGATGAGGTCGCGGCAGGCGTCGAGTTGGACAACGAGCTCTTCGGGCGTTTCTTTCCTGGTGCCTTTGTACTCTGAGTACTCGGCGTGGCGGAAGGTCTTTCCGGGGGAGTCGAGGGCGACGACCATCGCGTCGGGTTTGACGTTCTCGAAGAGTTGGAACATCATGGTGACAAAGCCAAAGAGGGCGTTTGTCGGGCGGCCGTCGCTGGTGCTGAGGTAGCGGGTGCCGTAGAAGGCCCTGAACAGGAGGCTAAACCCATCGATGACGACCAGGCGCTTGTCCGGCATTGGGGGGAGGTTACCTTTGGGGCGATCCACGGCGGGCCAGGTCGGCGAACGCCTGGAGTGTGGGGTCTTGGGGGAAGCGCTGGGCGAGGCGGAGGACCGCTTGCGACTCGTGGTGGCGGAACGGGAAGGGTGGGACTACGCCGGTCCTGTGGGCGAGGCTGACATGCTCGGCGGCGGTGGCTTCCATGCGGGTCGCGGTGAGGAAGCGGTCGGCGAGGAGGTAGCGAAGGAGGGGGATGTCGGCGAGCCTTAGGACCTCGTCGCAAAACCTGAAGAGGGCGGTGTCCATTTGCCATTCGGCGAGGGTGGCGGCCACGTCGACGGCGGCATCTGGGTTTGCGGCGAAGGGGGCGAGGAGGGCGGTCGGGGCGGCGTCTTCGGTGTTGGAGGCGGACAGGAAGGACTCGGCGCGTAGGAGGGGTTCGTGGGGCGCGAGGTAGTGGGCGTTGAGGAGGGCGGACTCTGGGGGTTCGGTGTTGGACTCACGGGCGAGGGCGGCGCTGAGCCACCAGAGGGCCTGGTCTTCTGGGTTTGCGCCGATCGCGCGCTCGAGGTAGGCGACCGCTTGGGGGACATTGCCTTTTGTGAAGGCGAGTCGGGCCAGGGCGGTGAGGGCGACGGCGGCATGGGCAGGGCTCTCGGCGGCCTGGGCGAGGGTTTCTTGGTCTTGCAGCTGGGTGTGTCGGAGGTGGGTTGTCTGGGGATCGAAGACGAGAGGCTGAGGCACCTCGGACCTGAGGTGGGTCGTTCCTGTGGGGGTGCGGAGGGCTGCCTGCTCGATCGTGGGGGTGCCGGGGGGAAGGTCGAGCGCGATGGGTGTGCCGGGTTGGAGGGTGAGGGTGGGTTCGATGGGGGAGCCGCCTTGGGGCAGCAGGTGGAGGGTCGCGGTCTGTGCGGTGGCGCTCCAGAGCACACAGGAGTCGCCATTTTGAGAGAAAACGAGGCCGGGGGCGACGAAGCAGTGGCCTTCGGGGGTTTGTAGGTGGGCGAGGCGCAGCTTGATGGCGCGAGTCGAGCGTGGCGGGAGGGGGACCTGGCTGGAGGCGCGGACGATGTCGACAGAGCCGGGGTTTTGGAAGGCGACGGTGCCGGGTTCTTCCCACCAGAGTAGACATGTCCCGGACGCACAGCGGGTCAGGACGCAGGAGTCGCCGGTGGCGGCTATCTGGTGTTTGTGGAGGCGAAGTCCGCACTGTCCGGGGCTTGGGTAGTCAGATCGTGAGTGGAGGCGGACATCGATGGTCGCCCAGGGTTCTGCGCCGGTGAGGGTGACTCCGGCGTGCCAGTCGGACTCTGGGGTGAGTGAGCCGCAGATGAGTCCGACCTGGTCTGACTCTTGGGCGTAGGTGCGGACGTCGGCCTGGGCGAGGCCTGTCTCTGGGCTGCGGCCAGCGAGGAACTCGATGCCTTCTGGCCACGACAGTCCGCGCGGGCCGGTCGGTTCCAGGTGCATCTCGGGTTTCCAGGGGGTTCCCATGGACACGATCCGGCACCCGAAGGCGGGGAGGCAAGTGAGGCTGACGTGGCCGTTGGTGAGGACTATGGTCTCGACGTGGACCGGTCGGTTGGTCCCGGTGGCGGTGAGAAGGGGCCAGGGGTAGGAGTCTGGCAGTCCTCCTTGGGCGGGAAACGGCACGACGGCCATCCGTGGGGCGTCCAGCGCCACCTCGCTTTGAACCAGGCGGCAGCTCACGGGGCCTTCAGTTCTGGGGATTGTCTGTCACAATTGATGTAGTTGCAGACAGAGCTGTCTGCTTTGAGGCCTTTTGTGAGCGGTTCAAAAGTCGTGTGGGGGTTTTTCAAGTGGCTGGTCATTCCGGCCGGTATGGCCCTGGTCGGCTACTATTTTATCGGGCCCAAGATCAACTACTCGGACGTTTTGGTTTCTCAGGCCTCCAAGGTGAAGGGTCTGGTGGAGGGGGCGACCGAATCCAAGCCGATCGAGGTGGACGAGGGCGAGAAGGGTCGGCACAGCAAGGTGGACCTGACGGTGACGATCGAAAAGGACGACGGGAAGCGGTCGTCTTCGGGCTCATCGAGCTCGTCGAGGGGTTCTGGCAGGAAGTCCAGCTATTTTCGGAGCCAGGACGAGCCTGCCCCTGAGCCAGAGCGGTCTGAGGGTGTCGAGCCGCCAGCAACGGGCTCGCCTGACACGGGCGGCTGGTAGTTTCTAGAAGCGGTTCCTAAAGAACCTGGCGGCGTTTTCAGTCGTCGTTTTTTCCACGTCTTTGAGGGTCACTCCCAGGGCTTGGGCGACGCCTTCGGCGATCAGGGGGATGTTGGCGGGGGAGTTGGGTTTGCCCCGGTACGGGACGGGAGCCATGTAGGGGCTGTCGGTTTCCAGGAGGATCCGCTCGAGACCGATCTCGCGGAGGCAGGAACGCAGGCCATCGGACCTTGGGTAGGTGACCGGGCCATCGACACCGAACATGCCGCCCAGGCGGACGGCGCGGTGTGCGTCTTCGGAGGTTCCGGCGAAGCAGTGGAAGAGGTAGGGGCGAGGGTCGCGGGATTCGAGGATGTCGAGGAGGTCGGGATAAGCCTCGCGGCAGTGGAAGACGACGGGGACATCGAGCTCCGCGGCGAGGTCGAGCTGGGCATGGAGGGTGGATTTTTGGACATCTTTTGTGGCGTGGTCCCAGTGGTAGTCGAGGCCGATCTCTCCGAGGGCGACGACCTTGGGGTGGGAGAGGAGTCCGCGGATTGGTCCAAGGCTGGCGGCGTTCATGTTTTGGGTGTAGTTGGGGTGCCATCCGACGACGGCGAAGACCCCGGGCAACTGGTCGGCGAGGGTGACTGCCCTCTGGCTGGACTCGACGTCCACGCCGACGACGATGAGGGTCTGGACGCCGGCCTCGTTTGCCTGGCGGACCGCTTCGGAGGGGTTTGGGAAGGCGCGTTGGTCGTTGAGGTGGCAGTGGGTGTCGACGAACGGCATGGGAGGAGTTTGACGCGCAGGGCGCGGCGCAAAAGTGGGGGGCCTAAAATAAAAGATGGGATACGACTGGAGAGGAGCAACGCCGCATCCCAAGGTTTGGGAGAAGCCTTTTGCCGGTGTCCTGCCCCTTTTGGGGAGCTGTCACCGACCTTGACTTCGCAGTCGATTTTGACACGAACCGCCGGAAAAAACCACATTTCCTGAAAACAGTCTGCACGCAGGTTTTTTCCACCGGGTTGGGGAGAACCCCAGCAAATGTGTCAGATACCGCCCTTGGCGCACATGGAACGTAGTTGTTAGCCACCGTTTGGTGGCGGAGTCAGGGCATGCGGGACGAAAGTTTAAGCTTGATGGAGCTGTCGGCTGTGAGGGAAATGGCCAATATTGGCCTTGGTCACGCTACGACAGCCTTGAGCGAGGTCACTGGCCAGTCGTTCAACATGGCGATCCCTTGGGTGGAGACGGTCTCGATTGAGACTGTGCCGATGCTTGTTGGCGACCCGGAGGACCTTGCGGTGGGGATCAGCATGCCTTTTGAGGGGGACGCGACCGGGCACACGGCGTTTTTGTTCCCTTGGAACTCTGCGACGGACCTTTGGAAGATGCTGCTTGGGACGGCTCCCGGTTCTCCTGGGGAGATCGACGAGCTTTATGCCTCGGCGATGCTCGAGGTCGGCAACATTGTGAACTCCGGGTTTTTGAACGCGATCTCGGACATGACGAACCTGAAGCTGCACGCGACGCCGCCGATGGTGAGCGTGGACATCATTTATTCGATCGCTTCTTCCATCATTGCCGAGGCCGAGCAAGAGGACGCGATCGGCCTTGCGATCAAGACGGAGCTGTTCCGCGAGCCGGCCGGGTCCACGACCGGTTACTTTTTGTGCGTTCCGACCAAGGACAGCCTTGACAGGATGTTCTCTGCGCTGGGCATCGCGGAGGCCGCGTAGCGGTGGCGTCGGGTTCCCAGATTTTGGTTGGGATGGCCGAGATCAAGATCTGCCGTGCCCCGCAGAACCTTGTTTGCCTGGGCCTTGGCAGCTGCATCGGGCTTTTGGCGTTCGACCCCCAGGCGCAGGTCGCGGCGATGGCCCACATCATGTTGCCGGCGGCGTTCAAGGACAAGGAGATCGACAAGCCGGGGAAGTTCGCAGACTCGGGGATTCCGGCGCTTTTGGAGCTGCTTGATCTGGAAGGTGCGGTGCGGTCGCGTTTGCTTTGGGCCTACACGGGCGGCGCCCAGGTGTTCAAGTACGGTGCGGCTCCTACCAACAATCTTGATGTAGGTAGGCGGAACACCGAGGCCGTGACACAGCACCTTGCGACCATTCGAGCCCGCGTTGTTGCCTCGGACACTGGGGGGAGCAACGGTCGGACGATGACATTCGACCCGAACAGTTTCGAGGTCCGCGTCCGGTCGGTGGCCGGTGGCGAGCGGACTTTGTGCGTGCTTGGTCGGGCTGGAGCGAAGGCAGCATGAGTCGCACGACCGTCTCGATCGCTGACATTGTTGGTAAGACCGACAACCTTCCTTCTATGCCTGCGGTCGCTGTGCGGGTGATGCGTGAGACGCAGGCATCGAACTCGTCGGCGCAGTCGATCGCGCGGATACTGGCCACGGACCAGGCTTTGA
>CAZGER010000085.1:6362-7461 GCA_964524565.1 uncultured Chthonomonas sp.
GCGCGCGTCCTGCGGCTTGCCAACAGTTCTTTCTACGGGCTGCAGCGGCGGGTGACGAACCTTTCTGAGGCGGTCGTCGTGCTGGGGATGAAGTCGGTGAAGAACCTGGCGGTCGTCGCTTCGACGTACACGTGGATGCGGCGTCCATTGGCGGGCTACAAGCTGGGTCCGGAGGAGATGTGGAAGCACGCGATCGGTACGGCAGTGGGGGCCCGGATCGCGGCGACGCTTTCGAAGAAGGTCGATCCTGAGGCTGCGTTCACTTGTGGCCTTTTGCACGACATCGGGAAGGTGGCTTTGAGCGTGTGGCTGGAGAACAAGGTCAACGCGATCTTGCTGTACGCCCAGCGGGAGGAGATCCCGTTCGACCAAGCGGAGCGGAAGGTGCTGGGTTACGACCACTGCCAGGTCGGGCACTATCTGGCCAAGGAATGGAACCTGCCGGACGAGATCCTGGCGACGTGTCTGTGGCACCACGAGCCCGGTATGGCGGAGGTTCACAGGGAGTACGTCGACTGCGTCCACATCGGGGACTATCTGACGTCGGCGATGGGTCTTGGGCTGGGTGGGGACGGACTTGCGTACGCATTTGACGAAAACACGCTGACCAGGCTGGCAATTCCTGCCGATGATTTTGATCGTGTGGCGGACTTGTTCGTGACTGAGTTTGAGAGTTTGGAATCTATGATGCTGGAGTTGGCGGCGTGAGAAAGCAGAGGGTTTTGATCATTGACGATTCGCCGTTCATCCGGCGGATCCTTGGCGACTGGATCGGTGCTGAGTCCGACATGGAGGTCGTCGGTTACGGCAAGGACGGATCGGAGGGGATCGAGGCGGCGAAGCGTCTGAAGCCGGACATCGTGACTTTGGACGTCGAGATGCCGGTGATGTCCGGGCTGGACGCCCTGCCGGACATCTTGTCCACGGGGGCGAACGTTTTGATGGTGAGCAGCGTGACTGTCGCCGGGGCGGCGCTGACGATGCGCGCCCTGGAGGCCGGCGCCTATGACTTTGTCACGAAGCCCAACCACGGTTCGAGCCTCGAGTTTGTCCATGTGAAGCAGCAGTTGCTGGACAAGGTCCGGGCGGCCGGAGGCAC
>CAZGER010000086.1:0-7445 GCA_964524565.1 uncultured Chthonomonas sp.
CCCGTCCCAACGTCGCCCGTAAAGACCTCGTGCCGGATGTTCTGGATCGCAAAGTCCCCCTTGCGAGAAACCAGCCTGCTCTCCTGCACCGCCTGACCAAATGCCAGCGCAGCCAACCCGACGGCAAAGAACAAACCAGCCTTCCGTAGCTTCATCACTTAAACTTCTCCGGCGAACCCACTTTCGTCAGGTCGGCCAAGGCCCAAACCTCGTCCATCGGGCCAAGCGTCCAGTCCGGTGACTCGATTCTAACGCTTCCAGACGCCGCAAACACCCGCCGTTCGTCAATCCAACGCACCTTGTCTGCCACCAAAGTCGCCTTTTTCCCCTCCGCGCTCACCGTCACCCCGCCGCTCAACACCAGGCTCCTGGCCTCCGAGTCCGCCTTGGCATCCTTCGCCGTGAACCTGCTCGCCACCTTCCCGTCCTCAAAAACCGTCCCCGCCACACCGCTCAAAAAAACCCGTGACTTCCCGTCCTCGTCCACCCCGAGCCTCGAAGACTCCGCCGAAAGCTCCCAAGCCTTCCCGCCACCATCGCGCCGCGCGTCAAGCTCCACAGGCCCGGAGTTCAAAAACCGCTCCTCGCCCTCCTTCTGCCCCGAAACCGGCGCGACCGGCCCACCCTTCCCAACCTCAGCCTCCTTCCCACTGGCGCCACAACCCGCCAACAGGCCCGTCAGGATGAGACAACCGGCAACTGCCCGGATACCGACCTCCTTGCAAACCGACCCTTGTGCTGCCCCGCCAACTGACCGCACGCCGCAGCGATGTCGTGCCCCCGCTCCTGCCGCTCCGCCACCACCGCACCGCCCGCCTCCAACTCCTTCCTAAAAGCCCTCACCCTCTCCCGCGAAGGACGCGCAAACCCCTGACCAGTGTCCACCCAGTTGAACGGGATCAGGTTCACAAGGTGCGGACACCCCCGCACCAACCCCGCCAAAGCCCGAGCCTCCTCCAGACTGTCGTTCACCCCGTCGATCAACAGGTACTCAAAAGTCACCTTCCGCCCAGTGGCCCTCTGGTAGTCCCGCATCGCACCCACCACCTCCGCCACCGGCCACTTGTGGTTCACCGGCATCAGCCCCGACCGGACCTCGTCAAACGGAGAGTGCAACGAAAGCGCCAGATGGATCGGCAGGTCCAGCTTCGCCAGCTCCCGGATCTGTGGCACCAGCCCGACGGTGCTCACCGTCATGTGCCTGTAGCTCAAACCCACCTCCTCGTGCAGCAGCGACATCGCCCGCAACAGGTTAGATAGGTTCAAAAGCGGCTCGCCCATGCCCATGAACACAACGTGACCGATCCTGCGCCCGCTCACCGACTGCAGCAAAAGGTACTGCGCCACGATCTCCCCCGCCGATAGGTTCCGGTCGAAACCCCCCAGGCCCGTCGCGCAAAACGTGCAGCCCATCGGGCAACCGACCTGAGAAGATAGACAGCAGCTCACCCGGTCCTCGTAAGGCAAAAGTACGCACTCAAAAACTTCGCCGTCCCCGCCGTGGACCAAAAACTTCTCGACACCGTCAGAGCTCGTCTGGTGCGATGCCACCTCCAAAGGGCTCACCCTGTGACCGGCAGAAAGACCCTCAACCAGCGGACGCGGCAGGTCGGACATCCCCGCAAAGTCCAAAACCGCCTTCTTGTAGATCCAACCGGCAAGCTGCTTCCCCCGATACGGCTTGTGCCCCAGGCCCGCACACAACTCCTGGAGCTCGCTTTCGGTAAAACCGACCAAGGCAGGCGGAACACCCACCCCCAGAGTGTACCGGTCAGGTTCAAACACCCCAAGGCCACACTCGACCAAAACAACGACACATCCGGCCCGACACCTGCGTATTCTCTACTGATGTCAAGCGGAAACAAAGCCGGGCTCGTCGTAGGAGCGGTCGTGGCCGTCGCGATCGGCGCCGTCGGGGGAACCCTCTACACAAACAGCCGAAAGGCCGCCGCCCCCCAGGTCGACTACCTCGTCGAGACCGCCCCCACAATGCCGGTCCAGGCGGCCGGAGCGACCGTCCCCGATTTCCGCGCCGCCGCCAAAAGGATCCTCCCCAGCATCGTCTCCATCACCACCCTCAACGAGGGTGAGAACTGGTTCGGCGAGCGCTTCATCGAGCCCGCTGGCTCAGGATCAGGCGTCGTCATCAGCAAGTCCGGCTACATCGTCACAAACAACCACGTCGTCACGATGGGAGGTCGCAGGCTCGCCGACAAGATCGTCGTCAAGTTCCACGACGGCAAGTCCGAAGAAGCCTCCCTCGTCGGGCGGGACCCCCGCGCCGATATCGCGGTCCTCAAGGTCAAAAGACAAGACATCGCCCCCGTCACAATGGGCGACTCCGCCAACCTCGAACCAGGAGAGTGGGCCATCGCCGCAGGCAACCCCCTCGGCTTCGAACAGACCATCTCGGTCGGCGTCGTCTCCAGCCTCGGCAGACCCCTCCGCTCCCAGGACTACGCCGTCTTCGTCGACGGCATCCAAACCGACGCCGCGATCAACCAAGGCAACTCCGGAGGAGCGCTCTGCGACTCCCAAGGACGGCTCGTCGGCATCAACACGATGATCGCCTCCACCGACCAAGGATCGGTCGGCATCGGCTTTGCGATCCCCGTCAACCGCGTCAAAAGCGTCGTCGACGACATCGTCAAGTACGGACACGCCAAGTACGGCCGGATCGGCCTCGCCGTCCGAAACGACTCCTCCGTCCTGTCCGTCCCCGCCGCCCGAAGACAACTCATGCAGATCGTCCAGACCACCTCCGAGCCGCCCTCCAAGGGCGTCCTCGTCCAACAGGTCTACCAAAACGGCCCCGCCGCCCTCGCTGGCGTCAGAAGGTGGGACGTCCTCACCTCCATCAACGGCAAACCCATGAACGAAACGATGGACTACCAGGTCTACATGTCCGACAAAAAGCCCGGAGAGTCACTCACCATCGTCCTCTGGTCAGCCGGAGAGACCAAAACCGTCAAGGTCACACTCGACGAGGCCACTGAATGAACTTCCGCCCGCGGACCCAAAACATGGCAACAATAGTCCGCCGGGCTCGTCAAAATCATTGACGCATGTCGGATCTTAGCGACGGCCTGGTTCAACTCCTGGATGTCCTGCCTCCCGTCATCAGGGAAAAACTGGACAACCATCCCGACCTCAAATCTCTTGTCGAAGTCGTCATGGACTACGGCAGACCGGCAGAGGCAAGGTTCACACACAGCGTCGAACGCTGGCCCCAGACCACAATAACCGAACACGACATCGAGTACGTCGTCAAGTCCATCGGAGAGTTCGGAGGCGACAACCGCGCCGGCATCGAAAGGACCCTCCACCGCATCTCCGCCATCCGCAACCGCCACGGAAAAGTCATCGGACTCACCTGCCGCGTCGGAAGGTCGATCGAAGGAACCATCGACGTCATCCAAGACATCGTCAGGTCCGGTAAGTCCATCCTCATCCTCGGCAAACCCGGCGTCGGAAAAACCACCAAGCTCCGAGAGGTCGCAAGGGTCCTCGCAGACGAGGCCAACAAAAGGGTCGTCATCGTCGACACCTCCAACGAGATCGGCGGAGACGGAGACGTCCCCCACCCAGGCATCGGATCCGCACGAAGGATGCAGGTCCCCGTCCCTGAAAAACAACACGCCGTCATGATCGAGGCCGTCGAGAACCATATGCCAGAGGTCGTCGTCATCGACGAGATCGGCAACGACTCAGAGGCCAACGCCGCCAGGACGATCGCAGAACGAGGCGTCCAACTCATCGCCACCGCCCACGGCCAAACCCTCGAAAACCTGATGCTCAACCCCGCCCTCTGCGACCTCGTGGGCGGCATCCAGGCCGTCACCCTCTCCGACGACGAGGCCAAACGAAGGGGCACCCAAAAAACCATCCTCGAACGCAAAGCCCCGCCAACGTTCGATGTCGTCGTCGAACTCCACGACTTCGACCGCCTCGCCCTCCACCACGACGTCATGAAGACCGTCGACCTCATGCTCCGCGGCGTCGCACCAAGGCCCGAACTCCGCGTCCGCAGGGACGGCGCCGTCGAGGTCGTCCAAAAGGAAAGCACCCCCAACCTCCAAGAACCAGGGTTCAACGAACCCTTCCCGTCCCTCGCAAAACGCAAGGACGAAAACGCCCCAGACCCCCACACCAACACCGACAAACCCCCGCGAAAGACCAAGACCGACGACCGTAACATCCCCAACGCCAAAGCCCGCACAAGGCTGGAACGCGCCAGCAGGGAACGGAACGCCCCCGCCCTCATCACTGCCGAGATAGACCAGGCCGACGCTGTCATCACCATGCGCAACGTCCAGTCCGCACGGCCGGCCAAACTACGCGACCTTCCCAAAAACGTCCCGACCGTCGTCGTCAAGTCAAACACCTTCAGCCAGATCGCCTCCGCCCTCGATGAGATCGTCAAAGGCAAGAACGACCGCGACGACGCCCTCACAAAAGCTATGGACGAGGCAGCAAAGGCCGTCAAGACCGTCATCCAAACCGGCAAACCCCTCGAACTCGCGCCCCAAGACGCCAGGATCCGCAAACACCAGTACCGCTACCTCGAAGGCCAACGCTTCGCCGCAGAGTCCGTCGGTGTCGAGCCAGAACGCCGCATCCGCGTCCTACCCACCAAACTGTCATAAACCTCTGGCTTGAGTCGCGTCACCAACAACCCAATGAGGCAACACCGACTGTTTGCCCACGGCCCTTGCCGGCATGGCTATGTCCGGGTCACAGAAGACAACCCTTTCTTTTCAAACCCCGAAAAACCGGAACCGGTACAGCCGTCCCCCCTCCTCCACACGCTCCACCACCCAGACACCACCACCCTCAACATCCAGACAGAACTGGCCCCTGCCCTCATGCCCCAGGTCGACTAGGGTCCGCCAGCCCTTCGTAGGTGTCCACGTCGCCAACCTCTCGCCCAAAAGCTCGTCAATCCCACGAAACACGACCAGCGCCAACACCGTCTCCCCGACCTTCCAAACAGGGCGGCAAGTCAGCAACTCCTCGCCAGACCCGCACTGAGGATTGGGCAACACCTCCCACGTCTTCCCGGCGAACACCGCTGGCACCGACTCCGGGTAACTGGACACTCCACCCGCTGTGTGGCCGATACCCCGCAAATCAGGATCCAACTGACTCGCCACCTCTCGACCAAGCATCCCCAGTACTTCCCCACGCTGGCCAATCCCACACGGGTAAACCGTCCGATAACCGGACGGAGGCAAAATCGGACGCCACCGACCAACGCGTCCAAAGTAGACCGTGACCCGGGAGTCGTCTCGCTGGTTCAAAACAACCAACATCCCGGACTCCGTCCCGGCGACCGGCCGCGCACGCCCTTGCGGCAAACCCGACTCCACCACCCCGCCCGTGACCCCGTCGAAAACCGTCGAAGCAATGTCTCGCTTCCAAAAATACACCTGGCCTGCACCTGCAAGGCCCGAACCTTGGGCAAAGTCGCCATCCTCAGGCACAAAAATCTTCGTGGAAGAACCCGCCAAGTGCCCGTCACCAGCCCCTGTCGTCCCCGACAAAGTGAAGAAAAAGTTGGTCGCGGCACACAGTGGGCCGTTGGACACCAACACCAACCCGGTCGGAGAGACCGAAAAGACGTCACCACCAATCGGACCTGTCAACAGCCGCCCACCCTGGACAAAAGTCCGACCGAGCGGAGCCTCCGCGCTCACAACAAACTCTGCCCGAACCTGCTGTTGCAGCAAAAGCCCCAACACCGCTAGAACCATGCTCATGGCGACACCAACTTTGTCGAAAACTGCGCTTGACTGACACTTCCAGTAAAGCGTAAGGCAGAGGGGTTAGGCAAGATCTGCCCGCCTGTGTCAGGCTCATAGTCCGGGCCGTACGGATCCTGCCCATAATAGGCGAGCGTCTGCCAAACCTGGGTGGCGCTCAAAAGCACGGGCACCCCGTAGGAACTTGACGCGATCGACACGTTCTGCCAACCCAAGTTGCACCCTTTGGTCCCGGAGTCAGTGCGGACCGTGAAATTGCCGCCCTTAGACACACCGGAAACATATTTGCACCTGACTCGCTCATGGGTGGCCGACCATGCGCCATTCCTGTCCCGCAACCCCCAGACACGCACGATGCATAAGTGGTTTCCAGGGCAGCGCGGCACAGCCCACCGGTTGCCTCCAACCAAAGAAGAAACCTGCAGCTGGGCAGGACTCACAATCTTTCCAACTCCCAATTCCGTGAGCGTCCGCCGAAGCATGTCGGTGTCGAGCCAGAACGCCGCATCCGCGTCCTACCCACCAAACTACCCTGAACTCGGAACCCAAAAAACCGCGCTCTCAGACCCTCACCCCCGCGTCCCCACAGCCTTCCGGATCAACCGCCGGATCGCCCCAAACTCCGATTCCGACTTCCTGATCCACGAATACCCAAAACTCACCAAAGCGATCACTTCAGCAAGAAAAACCCCCATCCAGCCCAGAGCCACACCCTGCCCCTCCAGCACGTTCGCCCCGACCGCCCACAGCATCCCGGCCAAGATCCCAAACGCGCACCACCGGAACACAACGTTGTTCGCCACCTTCGCCTCGTCCATCGAACCCAGCCGCACAGACCTCCCGCTCAAGCCCTCCCACAACTCCCGAAAAACCTGCCCCATCGCGGCAAAAAACCCCGCCGGATAGTCCTGGCTCTGGTTCGTCCGCATAAAGAACGAACCCGAGAACAGCAAAAAGCAACCAAAAAGCATCACCGCCGCCACGTTGTGAAAGGTCGGCCCCATACCCAAGGCGTCCCTCTCAAAAAGGGCAGAAACATAACCGTCCAACTGCGGCTCCCGAATGTCCGATACCGTCCCCAGCACTTGCCCCGCCCAAAACGGCGCCTCGGTCGGGCTCAACGCGACGACCGCCGCACAGGTGCCGGCAAAACCTGCGATGTACCGCTCGACCTTTGCGTAACCCACGTAGCTCCACAGCGTCACCGCCAGCATGAACAAGATCGCCACGAACGCGTCGTGCGCCGCTGAGAAAAAGTACGCGCTGATCGAACCCAAAACCTCGTGGTCGCGCCGCAAACTCGTGAGCGCACAGATCGGGGCCAGCGCAAACCCGCAGTACCCAATGATCCTCCGCAGGATCAAAAGCGACCGCTTCAAAGCAACATCGTCAGGGCTCGTCTCCATATCAATGGACCGCTGAAAGATATTAGGCCAACTTCAGCCCAAAATGCTCCCCCAAACCTAAACACCTCCCCCGTTCCGCCGCGCCTCCGGCCCGCGCCTAGCCCCCCGCGCTCCGCCCTCCTTGATCATCGCCTCTGACCTGATTGCCCTCCCCATCCTGAGTCGGGCTGGCAACCTGACCCCCGCGCCGCTGCTGTTTCTGCTCCCGAGGCCCCCGCCTCCACTCCCCCTGCGCCGACGCCCTTTATGCTCCCCAGGCCCCGTCCCCAACCCTCCG
>CAZGER010000087.1:0-7445 GCA_964524565.1 uncultured Chthonomonas sp.
TAGTCCACGTGCTCCCCGTCAAAAAAGAACACCGCCGGGACACCCTTGGCAACGTAGCTCGCATGGTCCGACCTAAAGTAGATCCGCGCCGGGTCCTCAAGCTTGTCGTGATAGTCGTTGAACTTCATGTTCAAAAAGCTCTTGTTCACCGCCGTGCACATCTTCTCGATGTCCGAACTCACGATTTTCGGCCCGATCAGATAGATCTCGTCCATCCCCGTCAACCTCGCGTTCGCCGGGGTCGTGTCCCCCTCCATCCGCCCACGGCCGATCATGTCGAT
Source organism: uncultured Chthonomonas sp. (assembly GCA_964524565.1). Lineage (GTDB taxonomy): Bacteria > Armatimonadota > Fimbriimonadia > Fimbriimonadales > Fimbriimonadaceae > UphvI-Ar2. The sequence continues at coordinate 282 of CAZGER010000087.1, forward strand.
GTTGATCTGGATAACGACCTTTTTCAGGTCCACAGTCGGGTTCGCGCAGTAGTATTCCGAGCCCCACATGCCCTTCTCCTCGCCCGCGTGCCACACAAACAGTGTCGAACGCTTCGGACGCGGCCCGACCATCATCGCATGGGCGATCTCCAAAAGCGCGACCGTCCCGCTCCCGTCGTCGTCCGCCCCGTTGTAGATCGTGTCCCCGCTGGCGTCGGCCCGACCGATCCCAACGTGGTCGTAGTGCGAGCCCAAGGCCACGTATTCGCCCGCCATCGAAGGGTCGCTCCCAGGGATCTTCGCGACAACGTTTTGCGTCGTCGTCCGCTCCTGCTTGAAAGAGACCGAGAACGCCACCGTCGGGGCAGAAGGAATGTCCCCCACCGACGCCGAAACCCGGTTCAACTGCTGCGCCACGTCGCTCCCGACCTCGATCGCAGGGATCTGCGCCACCGGCTGGTCAGACTCCATCGAGAACCGGCCCGCCTGCGTCGCCCGGTCAAGCTGCCTCTTCCAAGACTCCGCCGTCGCCGTCTCCCGGACAAAGATCACGCCCGTCGCCCCCGCCGCCGCAGCAGCGGCCTGCGGATCCAGCCATTCCGGGCTGCTGGTGTCCCTGAACGTCACACCCTCCGGCCTCCCGCCGTCTGTCACAACGACCTTCCCCTTCACGTCCAACCCGGCAAACGGGTCGATCCCCTTCGACTTGTTCGCCCAGCCCGACTTCACAGTCACCACCTGGCCGCTGGCCGTCCCAGTCGAACTCCCACGGGGATAAAACCCCTCCGCAAGCTGGATCTTCTGCCCGTCAAGCTCAAACGTCGTCTTGCTCGCGTCCAAAGACCGCCGAACAAGCGGGAACGTCTGAAAGTACGTCCCGTTCTCCCCCGCCGGCTCGACCCCCCACAGCTTCAACTGTGTCGAAATGTACAAAGCCGCAAGGTCCAATCCCCGAGAAGGCGTGTCCCGACCCTCCAAAAGGTCGTGCGCTACCAGCGTCAAATGCGCCCGCAAACGCGCCTCCGTGATCTCGGAGGTCGGTCCAAACTGCGAGGCCTGTGCCTGGGGCGGCGCAGGGGCGAGGAAGGCGGCAAGGGCCACAACCGGCAAGAGAACAGCCATGATCCGCTTTTCTACCAGATAAGAACATCGATCCGTTCCACATCTTCATAGGCGCCGGATTCGTCCACAATAGGTAGGCCGATGCACGATCCGAACAAGACCCAGCTCGGGGCGCCCTCAACCCTCGATCCCAACCGGACACAAATGGGCTCCGTGGGCGACCCGAACCGAACCGTCATGGGCTCGCCGACCTTCGAGGCCACCGTCACCATCAAGCCCGTCCAGTGCCCCGTCTGCAAGACCTACAACCCGGTCGGCGTCATGTTCTGCGTCGAGTGCGGACTCATCTTCGACATGGCCCTCGAAGGCGACGCCTTCGGAGCACCGGCCGTCCAACTCCCGGTCTTCGTCGATCCGTCCGGTAGGGAACTCCGACTCCGACCAGGCCCCAACGTCCTCGGCAGACAAGGCGACATCGTCATCGAGGACACCAGGGTCAGCCGAAGACACGCCACTGCCCACCTCGACGGCAACAACGTCACGGTCGAGGACCTTGGCAGCACCAACGGCACCTCCGTCGAAGGCCAAAAACTCGGCCCCGGCGTCAAGTCCCCGGTAGGGAACAACGCCACTGTCAGCCTCGGCGGGTTCGAGCTCAAACTCTCCCTCCCCGGCGAGACGAACAAGACCCTCGCCGCCGCCTCCGGCAAGACAGCCGCCATCGCCGCCGCCCCCACGACCGGAGAGATCGTCGCCTGGCTCAACCTTCCCACCGGCGAACACGCCCTCCGCCCCGGTGCCTACACCTTCGGCCGCCGCGACTCCAACGAGATCGTCGTCGCCGACCCCTACGTCTCCGGCAGCCACGGGACCGTCGAGGTCACCGCCACCGAGGTCTACTTCACCGACACCGGCAGCACCAACGGCACCATCGTCAACGATGCCAAGCTCGCCACCGGCCAAAAGACACAGCTCCGCCCAGGCGACGTCATCAAACTCGGACAGGTCGAGGTCACACTGAGGTTCCCCGGATAAAAATGGAAGAGATCACCGCCGAGATCACCGTCGAACAGGCCGTCCCCAACGTCGAACTCAGACTCGAACCCTGCGTCACCGTCGCTTGCAAGACCGACATGGGGCGCGTCCGCGACAACAACGAGGACAAGCACGAGTACTTCCTAGCCGAGGATCAGCGCGACCTCGCCACAAGGGGGCACGTCTTCCTCGTCTGCGACGGCATGGGTGGCCACGAAGCCGGACAGGTCGCCAGCGAGCTCGCCTGCAAGACCTTCATCGACGTCTACCGCAACCACCCCAGTGAAGACCCCGAGACCGCCGCACGGTCTGCCGTCGTCGCCGCCAACCGGTTCGTCGTCGATGTCTCCCGCACCGTCCCAGGCAGGCAGGGAATGGGCACCACCCTCTCAGCCCTCCTCCTCGTCCAAGACGAGGCCGTCGTGGTCCAGGTCGGCGACTCCCGCGTCTACCGCAGCAGGGAAGGCCAGACGACCCAGCTCACCACCGACCACACATGGGTCGAAGAAACCGTCCAAATGGGAGTCATGTCACGCGAAGAGGCCGAGGCCCACCGCTTCCGCCATGTCATCACCCGCGCCATCGGCACCGAGGACTCCGTCACCCCAGACGTCTTCCGAGAACCCCTCCTCCCAGGCGACACCTTCCTCGTCTGCAGCGACGGAGTCACCAACCACGTCCCCGACGACAAGATCAACCAGGTCCTCGCCACCATGACACCCAGCGCCGCCGCCTGGAAACTCGTCGCCGAGGCCCTCGTCGGCGGAGGCTCCGACAACGCCACCGTCATCGTCGTCCGCGTGGACGCCCTCCTGTCCCGAAACGGGTAAAAACCCACCGCTACCACAGCAAAGGACACAAAAATGAAAAGATTGTTGGCCCTGCTCCTGCCCTTCGTCGCAGCGTGCGCCCTCGCCCAAGACGTGGCCGTCGTCGTGCCCAAGCAGATCGAAGACCTCAAATGGCAGATAGGAGAGTGGCAAGGAACCGTGAAAATGACCGTCGAAGGAATGGACATGGACATGGTCTCCACCCTCAAAATCTCACAAAAGGACAACGTCCTCGTCTACGACGGCATGCACGAGGCGATGGGGAGCAAAATGACCGAGCTCGGCTACCTCTGGTGGGACGAGGCCAAAAAGCGCTACTCCATGTTCACCCTCGCCAGCTTCGGTGAGGTCCCCAGGATGGAGCACGGCACCCTCACTGGCAACACCCTCGTCATGACCAGCGAACCCTGGCCCATCCAAGGCCAAGTCATGGAAAGTAGGGCCCACCTCATCAAAGTGGGCAACGACGAGATCAAGTTCATCATCGACTTCAAAGAAGGCGACAAGTGGACAAAGGCCGGCGAAGGCGTCTACAAACGCAAAAAGTAGCCGGGTCCAAAACCCACGGTCCCACCAACCCTCGGAGACAGGTTTGTACAACCCTCCGAGGGTTGAACCTAAACCACCCCGTATTTCTGCCGGGTTTTCACCCGATGACCGCTCCTTAACCTCCTCTTCCCAATCACGTCTCCGCCAATCCGCTATTCTAACACTGGCTTTTTTCTGCAGCCGGAGAGACAAATGAACCTGAAATCTGCTTTCATAGCGGCTGGCGTCCTCAGCGCCGGATTCGCTTACCCCTTCCAGATCAACGAGATCTTCTTCAACCCCGACGGTGCTGACAACGGCTTCGAGTTCTTCGAGGTCTCCGGCGACGCGAGCGCAAGCATGGCAGGACTCACCTTCCTCGTCATCGAAGGCGACGGCACAGGCGCAGGCGTCATCGACCAAGCCCTGTCCCTCTCGAGCCTCAGCCTCGGCTCCAACGGACTCTTCCTCTGGAGGGACGCAGCCACCGTCCTCACACCGGCCCCCCACGCCAGCACGACCCTCAACGTCGGAGACTTCGTCCCCGACATCGAGAACGGCACCAACACCTTCATGATCGTCCGGGACTTCACCGGCGCAGTCACCAACGACCTCGACACCAACAACGACGGTGTGTTCGACACGAACCCCTGGTCAGCGGTTGTCGACGCCATCGGCTGGAACGACGGCGGCGCAGGTGACCAGACCTACGGCACCAGCCTCTCTGGACTGGCCTTCACACCGGCCGCGCTCCTTCGCCTCACGGATGGCGAGTTGTTCGCCGTCGGCGTCACCGGCGCCAACCCAGGACAGTACGACTTCGATTGGACCAACAACGAAGTCAAGTTCCTCAACAGCACCTACGGCCAGAACGACCTGGACATCAACCACCTCACACCGGGCAACATCAACCCGACTGCGGTCCCCGAGCCGGCAACGATGGCCGCCCTCGGCATCGTGGCCGCAGCTGCCCTCCGACGCCGCCGCAAAGCCTAAAAGACTGGCGCAGAACAAGCAAGGGCCGGGCAAAACGCCCGGCCCTTCTTCATGCCCGTACCTCTGCCAGGTTCTCCTCCAACCGGCACTTCTACCGACACACTTCCGCCCCCGGTCCGCATACAGTTCAGGTTGCGCCCGTCCAAGGCGCATTGCTTGATTTTTGGAGTGAAGAATGAAAACCGCCGTGACCGGGGTTCTGCTTGCCGCCGCATCGCTCGCCCACGCATCCACCATCGCCCTCTGGGACTTCGAGTCTGCCACCCTCGCCCCGACAATAGGCCAAGGCACCGCCGCCGCCATCGGCGGGACAGTCCAGACATACGGCGTCGGCAACGGCTCGACCAACGCCCTCCGCCTCGATAGCTTCCCCGTCATCAATCAGGCGTCCGGAACGGCCGGTGTCCAGTTCAACGTCGACACAACCGGGTTCGAAAACGTCTCGCTCAGGTTCGATTACCTCCACGCCGCCCAAGCCAGCCGGTACTTCAAGGTCCAGGCCAGCGCCGACGGAACGACCTTCCAAGATATCGGCATCCCAGAAGGCATCGCCGTCGCCGCCTGGAGGACGTCCAACACCATCGACCTCTCGACATTCTCCGGCAGCGAGGACAACAGCCTCTTCACCGTCCGCATCGTCACCGTCTTCCGACCCGGCTCATGGACCTACGAAGGCGTCTCAACCGGCTACCAGACCTACGGGGCCGTCAAGTACGACAACGTCACGTTCACCGGCTCCGCCGTCCCCGAACCCACCACGACAGCCCTCCTCCTCCTCGCTCTTGCCGCCGGCGCCAGAAGGCGCAAGCTCTAAAGAAAAACGAACCTACTCGGCCCCAAGGTCGTTCACAATATCGGTACCAAAAATGCGAGCCGTTTTTCTCTCCACCGCCATCCTTGGGCTAGCCCTCGCCATCGCCCTCCCCGCCTCCGAGCTGTCCGAGCACGCCAAGGCTTTCCAAACCGCGACGAGCGCAGGGCTCGTCCTCACGGTCACACCCATCGGCGGAAACCCCGACCAGTACAACGTCACACTTGGCCGAGACTCCTCCTTCCGCTTCGAGAACAACTCCACCCTCACCGTCAGCGACGGCAAAATGCTCTGGACCCTCGACAAGGCCGCCAACACCTACACAGAATCCCCCGCCGACGCCCAAACCCTCCCCGCTTTCCTCAAAAAAAGCCTCCCCTGGGCATACACCGCCTTCTATGACAAAACCTGGGAGCAGGGAGTGGTCGCCGTCAAACCCGGCCGCGAACGAAAAGTCAGCGGTGTCGACGTCCGCGAGCTCGCCGTCACCAAAAAAGCCACCCCCGCCGACATCACCATGACCCTCATGGTCGATGTCAAAACAAACCTCGTCAGAGGAATGATCGTCCCCTCCACGACCCCCGGCGGGGCAGAGACCATCATCTTCGCCAAAACCCTGGAACTCAACCAGGCCGTCCCCGCCAACGCTTTCGCCTTCACCGCGCCGGAAGGCGCCAAAAAGTACGAAAAGCCCGCGGTCGCCGCCGTCTCCTACTCAGAGGTCCAAGCGATCTTCACCCGCAGCTGCGTCTCCTGCCACGGCCCCAACCTCCAAAGAGACGGCGTCCGGCTCGATAGCTACGCCTCCGTCATGGCCAGCAACGTCGTCAGCGCCGGCAACTCCGCCGGGTCCCGCGTCGTCAGGGTCATGAACGGGAACGGAAGGCTCATGCCACCGACAGGCATGCTCCCCGAAGAGTCCCGCAAAAAGGTCGCCGACTGGATCGACGGCGGCGCAAAGAACGAGTAAGGCCCGGCCTACCCTTTGACACGGGTCAGGTTCGCGGTGACGCCCTGGCCCATGTCCCAACTGAACTTGTCCGCACCGTCGAACACGACCTTGCCCGTGCTCTTCTGGCCCTTGATCGTCGCAAGCTGGGCCTCGGCCATCGACTTCACCTGCGGCGGAAGCTCGCTCACCAGCTTCACGTCCGAGACCGTCGTCGTCAACGATCCGTCCGTGAACTCGTAAGTCCCAGACATGGAGATCTTCGCCCCGTTCTGCTCCATGCTCATCTCGTAAGTCTTGTCACCACGAAACTCAAACTGACCAGGCACCGTCGTGTTCATCACCGGCACTGGGCCGTCCCATTTCCCAACCACAGAAGGCTTGTTGCTGCACCCAACCAACATTAGCCCGACCACGAACAGAGCCGAAAATCCTCTCATAGATCCGATTGTAGCAACCCAGGGCCGAAATTGGCCCGCAAAATTGCCGACAACCCCCGAACTTTCGACCGACCCCGATCACTCCCATATGTAAGGTTTGGGGAAAAGAGGCTTGTTAAAGCCCGGCCCAACCCGTGCGACAAGGCCCATATTGCCTTGGGCACAACTAGCGAACGCGCAGCAATTGCTGGCCCGGGGTACCGGTGCCAGCTTTTTTTTTCGCCAAAGGCACAAAAAAAGCCCCGGCAAGCGCCGGGGCCTTCAAGGTCAATCCAGCGTCAAAGCTTGTCCGCTGCCGCCTTCACCTTTGCAGGATCGGCCGAACCGTTCTTCGCGCACATGTCGCAGCAGAAGTAGTACCGGACGCCCTCGTGGTCCACAGAACCCTTAGCGTCCTCCACCGACTTGACCTCCTTGTTCATCAACGGGCACCACAGCTTCCCGTCTTTCGTGAAAGCCACCGGCTCCGATGCCGGGTCCGCCGGTGCCTTGGTAGCGGTCTCCGTAGAAGGC
>CAZGER010000088.1:0-5146 GCA_964524565.1 uncultured Chthonomonas sp.
GGTAGGGGTTTTGCTCAGCGCCGATGGTGAGGAGGGCGGGCTCGTCGTTGGGGCGTTCGGAGGCAGGGTCGAATGGCGGAAGGAGGATCGGCCGGTCTTCGCGGATCGCGGCGGTGACGGCACCTAGGACTTTGTCCCGCGCTTGGCACTCGGCTTGAGTGGGTTGGATATGGGCCACCAGGAATCTGGCGGAGCGAGTGGGATTCGAACCCACGATAGGCGTGACCTATACACGATTTCCAATCGTGCTCCTTCGACCACTCGGACACCGCTCCGCTGACCTACTATTGTGATCGGTTTGTGCCGCCCCGTGCTAGACCCTTCCCGGGCAGGGTTGTGCGTGAAGGGTCGTCAGGAGGCTGGAGATGCTCTGCGCAGACCAGTCGAGGACCGAGATGTTGCGCTCGTAGTCCATGCGGGTGGGGCCGATGATGGCGAGCATCCCGGACTCTGTGCCGCCGATGTAGAAAGACCTGCGCAGGATGGAGAGCCGCCTGTGTTCCGGCAGGGGGTTTTCTGCCCCGATCGTGACCGGGTGGGGCTTTCCGGCGTGGCCGGAGATTCCCGACTTGATCGCCGACTCGTCTGAGAGAGCGTCGGCAAGCTCTGAGATCGAACCTGGCTCCCGGACGAACTCGGGCTGGGACAGCACGAACTCTTCCCCCTCCAGAATGACGTGGCCCTTGACCAGGTCTTTGGCGGCGTTCTTGGCCTCGGCAAGGCAGAGCCCCAACAGTGTGGCCGGTTGCTCGTCGACCGGCGGCTTGGACCGCGTGAGCTGGACCAACGTCTTGCCAGCGACCTGGGTCTGGAGGGCGGAGTTTGTTTCCGCGACGTCCTCCAGGGTGGTTTGGTGGCTCCACTGGATGAGCCGGTTCTCCGAGTGACCGTTGTCGAGCAGGAGGATCAGAAGGCCCTTGTGGGGGCCGAGGGCCGTCAGGAGCGCGTGCTTGACGACAACCTGGGAGTCTCGCAGGGTGACCGCCGCCGCCATCAACCTTGTCATCCGGCTCAGGGCCTTGGTGGTCTCGTGGGCGACCTCCCGGATGTCGACAGGCTTGGGCTGGTGGGTGCTGAGGGTCTGTTTGGGCTCAGCGATGAAATCAACGTAATAACGGTAGCCCAGGTCGGAGGGGATCCTGCCCGCGCTGGTGTGGGGCTGGCCTAGGTATCCCAGCTCGGCCATTTCTGCCAGTTCGTTGCGGATGGTCGCGGACTTGACGCCGAGCTTGCAGTTCGCGGTGATTTTTTCGCTGGCGATCGGTTCTGCCGAGGAAACGTACTCGATGATGACGGCTTTCAGGATGGTCCGTTTACGCTCGGACAGTTGATCCATTTATGGATGAAAGTTACCTGAGCAACGGACCAGGGCCGAGCCCCGACCGTAGAATGGTGTGATGAGGCGTCATCCTGGCGAGCGGATCTTTGGGGTGGAGACAGAGTTCGGCTGTCTCGTTCGCGAAGGCTCGTACTCGTCCGAGGCAGCTGTCAGCTTGGTCAAGGACGCAGCCTTTTACGACCTCAAGTTCGGCGCGCTGGACATCCACGCCAGGGACGAGGTCTTTGAGCCTGCCGCCAGCGGTGGTTTCTTGACGAACGGGGGGCGGCTGTACATCGACGCCGTCGGCTCGCACCTGGAGTACGCGACGGCGGAGTGTCGGAGGCTGGACGACCTGGTGGCGCACGACAAAGCAGGTCACAGGCTGGTTTCTGCCGCCGTCCGGCAGACCGGGCTGTCGGACGAGGTGGACTTCTACAACAACTCGGTCGACCACTTTGGCGGGCACACGTTCGGGTGCCACGAGAACTACTTGGTGAAGATGTCCGAGGACTTTTTTGCCGTGGACGTGGAGCTGCTCTACGCGTTTTTGGTGACCAGGCAGATCTTCGCCGGCGCCGGTCGGGTCGGCGGGCACATTTTGGCCGAGGCGGGGCGACCCGACTACCAGGAGATGGCGGACAACCCGATCGACTACATCTGGGTGAGCCAGGTCTATCAAGTGTTCGAGGACGACTCGGTGGACTACCAGGTCAGCCAAAGGGCGGACCATATCATCCGGACCGTCGCCAGCCGCGTGAGATTCAACCGAGCGCTCGTGAACCCCAAATGGGAGCACTTTTATGCCCATGAGGGCATGCACAGGCTGCACCTGCTGTTCGGCGAGGCGAACCAAAGCACCTACGCCTACAAGCTCAAGGTCGGCACGACGTGCCTGGTCCTTTCGCTGCTGGAAGACGGGGATCTGGCCCACACGGACATCCTGGCCAGCCCCTTGGTCGCCCTGAGGGAGGTGTCCCGAGACGGGACGTACAAGTGGCGGACGCTCCTCGAGGGCGGGGAAGAGACTTCGGCGCTTGATATCCAGTACCGGCTTCTGGAAAAAGCGCAAAGGTACGCCGGTCTGACGCCAGACATCGACTGGACCCTGCGCGAGTGGGCCAGGACGCTCGACGGGTTGCGCAGCGACCCCTTGTCGATGGGTGACCGCCTGGACTGGGTCGCCAAAAAGCAGGTTTTGGAGGCTTATGTGCATGACGCGGGGGTCGGCTGGGAGGACGACAGTCTGCACAGCATCGATCTGGAGTACCACAACATCGACGAGTCCAAGAGCCTGTTCGGGGCCCTGGTGGACTCTGGCTCGATGGTGAGCGAGATCGATGAGTTGGACGTGATCGAGGCGATGGCCGAGGCTCCGGACAACACTCGGGCCAAGGGCAGGTCTATCATGGTGAGAAAGGCGATTGCGACAGGCCGGTTGGAACCCTACGTCATCGACTGGTCGGGTGTCGTCCTGGGTCGGCGCCACGCCGTTGAGATGCCAGACCCGTTTGAGACTTATGAGGCCGCTGCAAACGGAAAGTGAGTGGCCCGCCGAGGTCGAGACCCTGCGGCGCAAAGCAAAGCGAAACCAGGTTCGCCGCGAATGGGTCGCGATCGTGAGCCTGCTGGGCGGGCTGGCGCTCCCTCTAGTGTTCAAAACGGGTGAGTCGTTGGTGTTCGGCCTGACGACGGCCGGCTGGGGAGGCTTAGACCTTTTGATGTTCGCCCTGGCTAGGCGTCCTGTCCCGGAAAACGTCGAGTGGCTGGCGACCTCTGCCTTTGTGAGCCAGGCGATGAACCTGTTGACGAGCATGGTCGCTGTGGGGTTTTTGTTCCTGTCGCCGGAGATGGTCGTTCGCGGGTGCGCCGCGGCGACCCTGCTCCAGGCGACGTTCCTTTCCTGGACGGACGCTGTGTTCATGCGCGCCGTCGCCCGGGTGTTGAACGACCGGAGCTAGCTTCTGGAAGCAGCCACTTTTGCGCGAACGGCCAGGTCTTTGAGATCGTCGTGCAGATATAGACTGGCAGGGCCAGATAGACGGGATCCCACGCGGCGGGCCGGACACTCCCCCAAATGAACACCGTCAGGCAAGCGTCAAGGAGGATTCGGACCGCGACGAGACCAACGGTCGGCCCAAGTGCTTTGAGTTGCTCCATCAGACTTGCGTCAATCGTGGAAAAAGTCCGCGAAAACCAGACTGTTTGGGTCCGGGGCAGAGTAGACCCTTCTCTGGACCGAACCATCCAGGCATAAACGAAAGTAAGGTCCGGGCGGAACGCCTTCAGTCGAGACTTTTTCTGAGGCAAGCGCCTCGTGAAACGAAATCATCCACCCTGGGGCTGGATGGGGTTCGATCTTACGTTCAACCGAGGCGTTGCCCCAGCCAGCATCCCCCACACCAACGTAAGTGATTCGCCAAGGAAGCGATTTTGGGGCGTCCGGGTAACCGATACTGTTCCAAAACCGCCGGATGAAGCCCTCTTTTGAAGTGTCGTGTCTGCTGACAACGACCTCCTGGCCGATCCGGTTGAGGGAGAGGAGGGGGATGGTCGAAAGTGGTCGCTTGTCGTCAAAGTCTGCGGCGTACATCTCGGACGCTTGGCCGATCTGTCGGAGGTTCCCGATGTCAGAAGTGTCCTTGGCCTTGTGGGTCGCCGACGAAAAGACAGAGAAAGCGATCGCGGCCAAGACAATGACGATACCGATGACGACCAGGAGCTCAACGAGCGAGAAACCGCGGTGTCTTCGCAACTTTGCAGAACGGGGATGCAGTTTTCGTTGTGACATCGTTCAAATCCTGGCTTAGTGCGTCACACACACTGTCCCAAAGTTGGGGCAGTGCCTGTGTGAGCTTGCTGCTGTCCCATGTGAGGTAGACGTCCTAGGTTGGGGAGCGACACAAAAGTTCTCGACAGGGATACCTGCGGCCGAACGTCTTGCAGCGTACAAGCACGGCTGACCCGTGATCTGGGGGCGTCCATGTAGGTGGGAAGTCGGCTAGCGAGCCTCGCAGTTGCAAGTCTCAGACAAATCAAATCACAAAGATTCTACATTCGAGTTGCGACCGGGAAAATTTTCGCGAAAGCCTATCGACAAGCGCAGTTGCAGGTTAGCAGGACCGCAACCCGGACTGTGGACAACGGGATTCGCTGCCCTGCCGAGCCCCGATAGGCAGAGGTCGCACCGAAAGCGGTGTTCGTTCGGTGGCAGCCGTGCCTACTGCCGTTCGGTCGAACCGTGCGGGCCGACCGTCGCCAGGTGGATGAGGTCCCTGGGCGGGCGGAACTCCACGTCCTCCTTGACCGTCTCGAGGACCCTGACCGGCGTTCCGGGGGCCCATTCCAGGAGCTTCCCGATCACTGCCTCGACAAGTTCGTCCGGCGTCGATGCACCGGAGGTTACGCCGATGACGGGGAAGCGTTCCACCCAGTCGCGCTCCATCTCTTCTGTCGACATCAGCAGGACGCTCTGTGCCCCCAAGGTCTCGGCGACCTCGCGGAGGCGGTTGGAGTTGCTCGAGGTCGTCGATCCGACAACGATGACGAGGTTGCAAGCGGCGGCCATCTCTTTGACGGCTCCTTGGCGGTTGGTGGTGGCAAAGCAGATGTCCTGTTTTTGCGGGAGTTCCAGGTGGGGGAACCTCCGTTTGAGGACAGCGACGGTCTGCTCGACCTCGTCCACGGACAACGTGGTCTGGGTGACGACGGCCAGGCGCTGGTGCTGTGGGAGTTCGACAGCTTCGGCGTCGTCGGGTGTTTCGACCAGGACCATCCGGTCTGGGGCCTCGCCCATCGTCCCCTCCGCCTCTACGTGGCCCTTGTGAC
>CAZGER010000088.1:5156-7439 GCA_964524565.1 uncultured Chthonomonas sp.
TGAGATAGTCCTTTGCGGCGAACCGTTTTGCCTCGTTGTGGACCTTGGTGACCAGGGGGCACGTGGCGTCGATGACGGTGAGTCCGCGCTCGGCTGCCTGCTTCCGGACGGCGGGAGAGACGCCGTGGGCTGAAAAGACGACGACCGAGGATTCCGGGATGTCGTCAATGTCCTCGACAAAGACGACTCCTTGGCGCTCGAAGTCGCGGACCACGTGCTCGTTGTGGACGATCGCGTGGCGGACATAGATCGGTGCCCCGTGGATCCTGAGTGCGAGGTTGACGACCTCGATGGCGTAGGCCACTCCGGCACAAAAGCCCCTAGGCGAGGCGAGGACGATCTGCTGCATGTGCATGGGCATTCTACGTCGGGACGCCCGTGGGTGCGGGCCTAGTTGAACTTTCGCAGGACTTCGCGGTGGTGACCGATCACATTGTAGGCGTGCTGGAACATGGCTTGAAGCAGTTCGTCCCACATGTGGTAGGCGTCCGGCAGCTCTTGTTGGGAGACAAACTTACGGCCCAACGACTCTTCATCGTGGGTGATCTCTTTCAGGTCGACGATGTCCGCGACGTAGACGTCTGCCCAGCGGACCTCTTGCCGCTCGGTGATCCTGTAGCAGCCCAGGTAAACGAGGTCGCTGAGGACGGCGCCTGCCTCCTCCCTTGCCTCGCGGATCGCGGCGTCGTAGGACGACTCATAAGCCTCGACCCGCCCGCTCGGGATGCACCAACCCCTGTCGCATATGTCGCACAACAGGACTTGGTCCTCTTGCCACGGGAACACGAGCGCGGCGAAAGACCGGAGTGGAGCCTTGTAAGGGGCAGGGAAGAACTCCATGGTCTGACGGCCGTACTTACCGACAGGAAATCGCATATGCCCTTATTGTGCCGCTTCTGGCGCTCAATTTTTCTTTGGCGCTGCGTTAACGGGCAGTCCGGCTTTAAGGACGATCACCTTACCGATGATCCTTTCGCGCTCGACCGGGCCCCAGGTGCGGGAGTCCTCGCTGACGGGCCGGTTGTCTCCCAGGACGTAGTACTTGTTGGGGGGGACGACATATTCGCCGTCGGCGATGCTCCAGCCGTCCGGGATGTTGTAGAAGTCGACCCTGCCGCCTCCGGTGGCGTAGATCCGCTTGATATAGTAGTCCGTCTCGCCTTCTTGCGGTTTGATAACGACGATGTCCCCGATGCGCAGGTCACCGACCAGCCAGTACGCCTTGGAGACAAGGACCTTGTCGCCGCTGGCGAGCGTGGGCTCCATAGACGGCCCGCGAACCTCTGCAGTGTGGAACTGGTTGTAGAAGACGATGACGAAGACCAGGATGAAGAGCAGGAAGATACGAAAGCCGGTCAGGAGCGGCTTCTTTTCCCTCGTTGCTTTGAGCTTGTCCACGTCGGTACCCTGTGCTGACCCAGAGGTTATACTTTAGATTCGGCTCGATCGGCCAGAACCCTAGTGCATGGAGACGTTGAATTCGATTATTGCGCCCTACAGCGGGCTGTTGTTTGTCCTGCTGGCGGTGGTGTCGCTCGTTCTCGGGTTCGCTGTCTTCCGACTTTCTCAGCGGTTGTCCGAAGTGCGGTCCTTGTGGTCGGGGCTCTCGAACGGGGCAGACGGGGAGAACCTTGAGAGGCTGATCACACGTCAGACTGAGGAGGTCGTTGCTTTGCGCGGTGAGCTTTCGGACGTTTCGGAGCGTGTTTCTGGGACCGAGTCGAAGCTCAGGTTTTCCAAACGTTATGTCGGTCTGTTGCGATTCAACGCGTTCGAGGATGTCGGTGGGGACCAGAGTTTCAGCCTTGCCGTCTACGATGAAGAGGGCAACGGGGCGGTGCTGACCAGCCAGGTCGGGCGGAGCGAGTGCAGGGTGTTCGGCAAGCCTTTGGTGAGCGGCAAGTCCGAGGTGAACCTGACCGCCGAAGAGCAAAAGGCCATCGAGCTCGCCGCGAGCGTCCGGGCCAAGCCGAGGACAAGCAGATGAGTGCGACCGAAGACCTCATGCTCATCGAGCGGGCCCAGGGGGGCGACCGTGCCGCGTTCGACACCCTGGTGCGCAACTATGAAAGGCGCGCCTACCAATACGCCTTTCGCCTGACCCGAAACGAGGACATGGCGGCCGATGTCGTCTCCGACGCGTTTGTGCGGGTTTATTCCGCGCTCAAGAGTTTTCGGGGCCAGAGCGCGTTTGGGACGTGGCTCTACCGGATCGTGACGAACTGTTACCTGGACCGCAAAAAGCGGAACAAAGACAGTCGCAACGTGAGCCTCGATTCGAGC
>CAZGER010000089.1:0-7027 GCA_964524565.1 uncultured Chthonomonas sp.
ACAGGAAAAAGGACCGCCGCCAACACTGCGACGATAGCGATGACCACCAGCAGTTCGATGAGCGTGAACGCGCGGCAGACCCACACGGTCTGAGACTACCCACCTTGGCCGATGGTGGCAAAACCTCGGCCAGAACAATGGTCCTAAGCCGGGAACCAACAAAAAGGGCGGGACATTTACATGGGTAGGACAGGTAGTTGCACGCGCAACTATCTGAAGATGCAACAAAAAATGAAACTCAACCCTTTTATCCTCGCCATCGCCCTTGTCGCCAACGTTGGCGCCGCAAGCGCGCAGTCCATGACGTTCACCGTCGGAAAGGGCAACCAGACTCAGCAGATCGCCCAGGTGGAGTCGGTCACGGACTTTGAGACATTCACCGGCCGCACCGACAAGGTGAGCGGCTCGTTCGTTTTTGACCCCACGAAGAAGACCGGGTCCGGATCGATCTCGATCGACATGGGGAGCGTCGACACTGGCATCGCCCTCCGCAACGACCACATGAGAAGCCCGATGTGGCTCGACACGGAGAAGTTCAAGACCGCCACGTTCAAGGCCACGAAGGTCCAGTTCGTCAAGGGTGACACCTACCGGGTCACAGGCCAGTTCACGATGCACGGCGTGACGAAGACAGTGGTCACTAACATCAACGTCAAGTACATCAAGGCTTCCGCTGCCACCAAGAACGCCGGGTTCAAGGGCAATGTTGCCCAGATCAAGACCAGCTTTAAGGTCAAGCTTTCCGACTTTGGGGTGAAGATCCCCGACATGGCCAAGCCGAAGGTTTCAGACTCCGTGACCATCTCCGTGACCGTTTACGGCCAGACCGGCTAACGGCGGCGCCCGACAGACGCGGGCGGCCAGAGCCGCCCGCACAAACCCCATGAAACTCACCTCAAAAATCCTGATCGTGCTGGCGGCGTTGGCCGCTCTGGCAGCGATCGCCACCTTACCGATCGAAGGGTCGTACGCCAAACGGGCCAAGACCTACCAGCTGATCGAGCCGTCGGAGGAGGCGGCCCTGTTCGGCGACCCGGGGACCAAGATCGGGACGCCTCAGATGTACATCGTAGACGATCCCAAGGCTGTGCTGGCTGAGCCGTTGCAGGACGGGACACTCGCCCTGGACAACACTTACCTGACCAAGAACGGGATCTACCCGCTCCAGCTGAAGACTGTGAGCGAGTCGCTTTCGATGGCCCGCCTTGGCCTTGGCGTGGGGGCCTTTGTTTTGGCCGCCCTGTCCTTGGTTGCCTCAAAAAGGGCCAAGGCGTCAGGCGCCTAGCCGGTCGCCAGCCTTAGCCATTTCTCTTTCGAGCTTGGCGAGCATCTGTACGAGCAGCCAACTGTACCGGGGGTCATCGACCAGGTTTTTGGTCTCGGTGGGGTCTGACTGAAGGTCGAACAGCTCCCATTCTTTGCGCGTGTAGTAGTGCACCAGCTTGTAGCGGCTGGTGCTGACCCCGACATGGGGCGGCACTTTGTGGTCCACCGGGTACTCGTAGTAGTGGTAGTACACAGCGTCCCGCCACGGTGCGCCAGCCTTGCCTTCTAGGATCGGCAGCATCGACTCACCCTGCATGGCGGGCGGGGCTTGGACACCAGCCATATCCAAGAACGTCTCGGCAAAGTCCAGGTTTTGGACAAGCCGCTTTGACCTGGTGCCGGCCTTCACGTGTCCTGGCCAGCTGACGATCAGGGGCGTTGTGAAGCTGGGCTCGTACATCCAGCGTTTGTCGTACCAGCCCTTCTCACCCAGGTAGAAGCCTTGGTCGCTGGCGTAGACCACGACCGTGTTCTTGTCGAGGCCCAGGCGCTGGAGCTCCCGGCGGACCTCGCCCACGCTGTCATCGACGCTCTGGACACAGGACAGGTAGTCGCGCATGTACCACTGGTAGTTGCGGCTTGTGTTCGCGCGGCCAGCCAGCTGGAGCAGCGACTCCGCCCGGCGCGAGGCGTAGGCGGCGGAGAACACGCTGGCCTGTTCGTCGTCCATGCCGAACGTGAGCGAGCCCAGCTTGAGGTCGCTCGCAGGGGTCAGGTGGCGGGCGATCGACATCTCGCTCTCCCTTGCCCCACCCGCGAGGTTGGACCAGTCGGTGTGGAGGTCGGGCGGTTCTGGGAAGGTGACGCCGTCGAACAGATGGAGGTACTTGGGTGCTGGTTGCCAGTTCCGGTGGGGAGCCTTGTGTTGGAGCATGAGCATGAACGGCTTGGACCTGTCGCGCCGGTCGGAAAGCCAGTTTTTCGCCATGTCTGTCAGGAGCTCGGTGGTGTAGCCCTTTAGCCGGACCGTGCCGGAAGCCGACTGGATGCGGGGGTTGTAGTACTCGCCTTGCCCGACGAGGATGTCCCAGTCGTCGAACCCGGTCGGCTCGCTCTTGAGGTGCCACTTGCCGATCAGTGCTGTCTGATAGCCGGATTGTCGGAGGAGCTTGGGGAAGGTCGTTTGCGAGCCGTTGAAGGCGACGGTGTTGTCCGTCACCCGGTTCAGGTGGCTGTGCAGGCCGGTCAAGATGACGGCCCGGCTCGGTGCGCAGATCGAGTTGGTGACGGTACACCGGTCGAACACCATCCCGTCGTCGGCCAGTTTGTCCAGGTTGGGGGTTTTGTTGACGACGCTTCCGTAGGCGCCGATCGCCCTGGACGCGTGGTCGTCGCTGAAGATGAACACGATGTTGGGCCGAGCTTTGGGCGGGCCTTCCGCGACAATGCCCCTGAGCGCGATCGAAAACAGCAGGGGAGTCACACGCAGAACTTACCCAAACGTCGCCGAAACGTCGGCTGCGTTCTCCAGGTAACTCAGTTCATGGACACAGAACGGGTTCGCCGCATCGCCCGGAACTACGCCGAGCAGAACCCCAAGGTCGCCTTTTTGCCACCTGCGCTCCTGGGGCTGGTGGGAACGATCGTGGCCATCATGGGCTGGTGTTTCCCTGTCGGCCCCTTGATGTGCGTGGCGGCGGGGTTTTGGACGGCGAAGCTGGCGGTCGCCCGTGTCTGGAACCGTTCCACTCGGCGGTTTCGGCGCTAGAAGGGAACGTCCGCGCACAGGGGCGGGGTATCACAGGCTATGCTCTCAACCCTTGCTGTCGCGTTGGCCGTTGGCCAGAGCCAGACGCCCGCCCGCGAGAAAATGGCCCCCCTCCACTGGATGGCAGGAACTTGGGAAGGCACCGGGTTCCAGATGTCGGGCGAGCGCAAGGTGGAGATCCGGTGCAAAGAAACGGTCGAGCTCAAGTCCGGTGGAGCGGTCATCGCGATCACGGACGTCCAGTCGGTCAAGGCTCCGGGACAGGCCGACTTTGGCCCACAACGGGAGGCGTTCTTCACCCTGACGGTTCCCGACAAGTTCTTGCTGACGGCCATGTTGCCCAACGGTCAGTCGCTGGTCTCAGAAGTGAGCGTGGCCGAGGGCAAGATGAGCTGGAGCTACCCGAACTCGCCGGTCAAAATGTCCCTCGGGCAAGACTCTGAGGGCAACTGGCTGGAGCAGGGCCATACCGGCTCGACGCTGATGTTCGAGCTTCGACTGAAAAAAGTCAAAGCCTAGGGCGCGGTGTCTGTTGGGTCTCGCGCGTCTGACCATCCCGCGACCCGGCTTGGCGACGACCCATAATCTCATCCTGTGCTGCTGAGCGTCAATGGGGTCAACAAACAGTACGGGGTGGACTGGATCCTCCAAAACGTCGCCCTGCGCCTGGACGCCAGGGAGAAGGCAGCGCTTGTCGGGCGCAACGGCTGCGGCAAGACGACGCTCCTTCAGATCGTCACGGGACAGCTCGAACCGGACTCTGGGTCGGTCCACCTTGCACGTGGGGCGAGCATCGGCTACTTGCGACAAGACGCCCTGGCCGACAACGAGGGGACGGTCTTTTCGGTGGCGGAGTCGGGCCTTGCCCACCTTCGCGAGATCCACGAGCGACTGACCGAACTGGAGGCGGCCCTTGCAGCGGGCGGCTCAGACGCCGACCTGGAAGAGTACGCCATGCTCGCTGAGCACGTTTCTGAGTCCGACGGCTACTCGATGGAGCGGGACATCAAGACCGTTTTGGCTCGGATGGGATTTCAGGAAGACCAGTACGCCCAGCCGGTCGCAACACTCAGCGGGGGCGAAAAGACGCGCCTGGCCATCGCCAAGCTCCTGCTTTTGGAGCCGGACCTCTTGATCCTCGACGAGCCGACGAACCACTTGGACCTTGCGGCGACAGAGTGGCTCGAGGCTTGGATCCGCGCCTACCACGGCGCGGTGCTGATCGTCAGCCACGACCGCGCCTTTCTAGAGAACACCGTCGGAACGGTCGTCGAACTCCGGGACGCAAAGACAAAGTCCTACCCTGCCGGGTTCCGCAAGTACCTCCAGCTGAGGGCAGAGGACATGGAGCGGCAGGCGGACCTGGCGGCGCGCCAGCGCAGGCAGATGGACAAGCTGGACGAGTTCGTCCGGCGGTTCATCAACAGCCAGCGGACGGCGCAGGCCAGAGGGCGTCAGAAGCTGCTCAACCGCCTTCAAGCTGAGGCAGTTTCTGCCCCGGGCAGGGACAGGTCGATGGCGGCAGGGTTTGGCGACGTTTCGCGGTCGGGCGATATCGTGCTGGAGTGCAAGGGGCTGGCGGTCGGGTTCCCGGACGAAACACTTATCAAGAGCCTGGGCTGGACCGTCACGTGGCAGGAGCGTTGGGGTGTGATCGGAGAGAACGGGGCGGGGAAGTCGACCCTGGTCAAGACCCTGATCGGCGAGCAGAGGCCGCTTGGCGGGACCAGGAAGCTCGGGGCACGGGTGGAACTGGGCTACTTCAGCCAGGATTCCACCGATTTCGACCTGACGGAGACCCCGCTGGAGTTCGTGATGGCGGAGTGCGCGTTGGAGGCCGGCCCAGCCCGCGACCTGCTCGGACGGTTCTTGTTCGAGGGTGACGACGTGTTCAAGTCGATCGGTTCTTTGAGCGGCGGGGAGCGGAACAAGCTTGCATTGGCGGCGCTTGTCCAGCTTCGGCCCAACCTGCTGGTGTTGGACGAACCGACGAACCACCTGGACATGGATTCCCGCGAGGCGCTGGCAGGAGTCCTCGCCGAGTACAAGGGGACGATCGTGCTGGTCTCGCACGACCGCTGGTTCCTCGGGCAGGTCGCGGACCACATCCTGGATGTCCGCAAAACAGGGCCGGAGCTGTACAACGGCACATTTGACGAGTTCCGCGACAGGGACAAACCCAAGCCGAAAACGCGACGTCCCCAGCCGGTGGTCGGCCAGGCGCTTTCTGCCTCTGTGCGGCCACGGGAGGTCTCCAAGGAGATCGCCCGGGTCAAAAAGGAAATCGAGGACATCGAGGCGCTCATCTCGGTCCAAGAAGAGAAGGTGCGTAAGATCGAGCTGCAGCTGGCAGAACCGCCCGAGGGGGCAGACATCCACGCACTGGCCACCTCGCACACAGACGCCCAGGCCAACCTGGCCCGGTCGATGGCACTTTGGGAGGAGCTTGGAACTTCCCTCACAGACCTCCAGTCCCAGCAGGGCTAGCGCTTTTTTCTGATCTCCAGCTTGAGGGTGGAATAGCCGTTCAGCTCAAAGTGGTCGACCTCCAGATTGTGGGTTCCGCCGAGCCGGAGGGGGATGGTGTCCGTCTTGGGCCCGTGGTACGTCCAGTCGTCCAGGATCACTTTTCCGTCCAGCCTCACACGGACGCCGTCGTCGCTAGTGACAACGATCTCGTACTCACCTGGCAGGATCGTGAAGTCGCCGACGGCCTTGGTAGCGAAGTAGTCTGGGTTCACGGTCGGTTTGGGCGATCCTCCCCAGTCCCCGTTCAGGGAGGAGACCTCGAACGTGTAGGCGGGAGGGCCCGCGAGGACCTTTGCGAAGGCGTCTGCCTGGGTGCGGGGATCTTCTTTGTCCTTGTTGTAGTTCCAGTGGCTCACGGTCCAATTGACCGGCACAAAGAAATGTGAGTACCCAAAGGTCACCGGCTTGCCTGCCGCTGTCACGACTCCCCGGTAGTCGACCGTCTTTGCACCGCGGTACTGGAAGGAGATCTCGATGTCTTGGACCGCCCCGGGGGTGAAGATCGCCGTGACCTCGCCCGGCACCTTGCCCGAGGTATCGCTCAGCTTGACGCCCTTGGAGAGTGACTTGACCTTCCACTCACCAGCCGGCCCCAGGATCCGGAAGTGTCGCGAGTCGCCGCCCACGCGAAACTCTGGCCACAGCTTGGGGCTCAAATAGTCGTACGGCCCCCACTCGTCCACCAGGATTGTCTTTCTGCCGCGCCTGTCCGCCGGGACGTTTTTGAACGGGTCTTTGCCACCGGTGAGCGGTTTCACCCAGTAATCGCTGGCGCTCGATTCCTGGATCTCCTCTGGGCTGGACTGGGCTGGGGACTTGGACGTGGCAGACGGACGCCGCATGCCGGGCCACGGCTCACGGAACAACGCCAAGTAGGCAGCTTGCTGGTCTGCTCCGCGAGTGACGAGTCCATTGGACTGCATCCAGACTTTGGGCGGCGCGTCTTGCGGGGATGTATGGACCATCACGCCATCTACCTTGATGATCGAGCTCGCCCGGCCCATTTCGGGATCCTTGTCCGACCAGACCTCTGTACGGGAGAAGTTCAGACCTTCCAAGTCAGAGCCGAAGCTGAACAGGCTCTGGAACCGCCTGAAGAAGTTGTCCTGTGCAGTGACGCGCTTGGTCCGGCTCAAATTGAACACACCGCCAGAAGCATCAAAGACAACGTTCCGGTCGATCTTGTAGTCCCTGGACCTGGTGTCGCGCGATTTGGGGTAGCCCCAGTTCGGATCCTGGCTCTCGTTCGCCCAAAGTTGGAACACGTGGTGGTCGTGGCGGAACACGTTGCCGGTGATCTCGTTGTCCTGCCCGTGCTCGATCGCGATCGCGGCGCCGTTTAGCGCGAACACGTTTCCGACGATCTTGGTGTCATAGCTGTAGCCGCCCCAGACCCCGTGCCAGCACTCCATGAGCAGGTTCCCGGCGAACACGTTTCGGCTGAAGGTCGCCTCGATCCCGTTT
>CAZGER010000089.1:7037-7418 GCA_964524565.1 uncultured Chthonomonas sp.
AAGTCGTTTCCGTACACAAGGTTGTCGTTACAGCCGCCCTCTCCCGTGTCCATCGTGGTCTGTCCGGCCCAGAGGAAGAAGCCGTCGCCGCCGTGGGTGACGGAGTTGTAGGCGAAGGTGTTCCCGTTCGACTGCTCGTAGACCAAGATCCCGGCTGAGTCTTGCCCTCGGTTGTAGACCCCGTGCGAGTACCCGCGGACGCACCAATCGATGGTGTTGTGCATGACCCGGTTGTAGCCGCACCGGTACATCCCGATCCCGATCGAGCTCAGGAAACTCAGGTCGTTGTTCCAGACCAGGCCGTCGTCGCACCCTGTCATCATCAGGCCGTTCTGACCGCCCCTGGCTGTGCAGCCTTTCACCTCAAAGTTGTCGCAGTCG
>CAZGER010000090.1:0-7407 GCA_964524565.1 uncultured Chthonomonas sp.
CGAGCGGGTGGGGCCGGAACTGGGCGACCTGCGCGAGGAGGCTTCCGGCATCAGCGCAAACCTCCAGCAGTCCCTGTTCTGCAAAGAGGATCCTGATAACGCTCTATTGAACGAGCTGCGGGTACGGATTGCCACGTTCGCCAAAAACCTCAAGGCTGCACGAAAGGCGAGGGCATAATCTAGGGAATGGCCTTCGATGCCGCCAAGGCGGCAAGCTCAACGTGCGTCCTCCTTTCCGGCGAGGACAACGTGTTGCGTCTGCGGGCCGTCCAAGACGTTCTGACCGCTGCCGGGCTCACCGCCGACGACATGCTGGAAGTGACCAGGATCGTCGCCGACTCGTGCCCACCTGTTGAGTGGTTCGGGCAGGCTGAATCGGCCCCTTTCTTGTCTCCCAGGCGGGTCGTCGTGGTCCGCAACCTCGGCCGCGCAGACGTCCCAAAGCCAGGATCAACGATCGAATCGATGGTGCGTTCGATCCCAAAATACAGCCTGGTTGTCCTCGTCGCTGACGACGAGACAGGGGACTTCCGCAAGCAGCAGACCGTCGCCTCCAGGGTGAGCGCCTGGACCAAAGCGGTCCTGGCCGGCGGTGGGTACGCAGCGTCGTTCGCCGACCTCAAACCTGGCTCGATCAAGGAGATCCAGGCAGAGGCAAAGTCGCTTGGCAAGTCGATGACCCCCCAAGCGGCAAAGACGCTCGACGAGGTCGTTGGCGGAAGGTTCACCCTGGCCAGGGCCGAGCTTGAAAAGGTCGCAATCTACGTCGGTGCGCGGGAGGAGATCACGCCGCAAGACGTTTTGAAGGCGGCAACGCCTGATCCCAGCTTTAACGTGTGGCACATGGTCGCCGCAATCATCGAGGGCAACCACCCCTCAGCCCTTTCCAAGCTCAGGACGCTCCTTTCGACCACAAAAGACATCCCGGGCGAGATGCTCACGACCATCTTGCCCAACACCAACCGGCAGTTCAGGCTGGTCTGGCAGGCCAAGGGAATGCTCGCCAGTGGCAACAACGCCGCGAACCCTGGCGAGTCCGAAGGGCACCTTCCAAAGACCCGCCCGGTCACGAAAGAGTCCGAATGGGGCCAAAACCGTGCATTCCGGGGTGCCCACAAGACCGACTTTGCCAAGCTGCGGTCGTGTTTCGCCCTGATCGCTGAGGCAGACGCCCGGATCAAGGGCCAGGAATCCTCCGCCTCGGCACGGGAGACCGCCGAAGAGCTTGTCTTGCGTCTGACAGAGGTCTGCAGAAGCTAAGCGAGGTGCTTCAGGGCCTGGTCGAGGTCGGCTTTAAGGTCTTCGATGTCCTCTAAACCGCTGTACAGACGAATCGCCCACTTTTCCGCTGCCCAGTCCATCGGCTTGCCGAAGATCGGTACGACCAGACTCTCGAAACCTCCCCAGCTAACGCCGATCTGATAGTGCTGGAGCGCCTCTGCAAACGCGCAGACCTTGGCTTCATCCTGGCACTTGGGAATGAAGGAGACCAGAGCCGTTGATCCGGCCATTTGCGATTCAAAGAGCCCCCGCTGGCTGTGGCACGGGTCACCGGCATGGAAGATCTGGGAAACCTCGTCGCGTCCTTTCAAGAACTCGAACACCGCCGTTCCCTGCCGCTGGGCGTGCTCGACCCGCAGCTTGAGGGTCCGCAAACCCCGAAGCAAGAGCCAAGCCTCGAACGGGCCGAGCCTCCCCCCAAAGAACTGGCCCTCGTTCATCACGATCTCGTCGCAGGTCTCCTGAGAGGCGCACAGGGCTCCAGCGACAACGTCGCTGTGCCCAGCAATGTACTTGGTCGCGCTATGGACAATGATGTCCACACCCATTGAGTGCGGCTGCTGGAATATGGGTGTGCCGTAGCTGTTGTCGGCGACCGTTGCGATCCCGTGCGACCTCGCCAGGGCCGTCACCGCCCGCAGGTCTTGGAACCGGAAGAGGACGCTGCTCGGCGATTCCAGATAGAAAAGCCTCGTGTTCGGCCGAATGGCCCGCTCGAACTCCGCCACGTCCTCCCCGACCACGAAGGTCGTCTCGACATTCCACTTGGCCAAGTAGTCGGTCAGAAAACCGCGGGTCGGGCCATAGGCTGTGTCCACGCAGACCACGTGGTCGCCGGGCTTGACGAAGTGGAGGATCGCCGCCGAGATGGCTCCCATCCCGCTGGCGAACAAGAGAGCGGAGCCTGTGCCCTCGAGCGCCGCGAGCTTCACTTCGGCAGCCCGGAGCGTGGGATTGCCCATGCGGCTGTACACGTACTCGACCTGGTGCTCGACCGGCTCGGCGATCATCTTTCGCAGGCTGGCGACGGTCGGATGGACAAAAAGCGAGGTCTGGAAAATGGGCGGGGTCACCGCGCCCGAATGGTGGAATTCCTCGCCCAAGTGTTGGAGGATCGTGTCCGGCCGCATCGGCGGGAAGTTACCAGAGGCAACACCGATTCTGCACCGGACCCGAGCGGCCCAGACCCCCTCTAGTCCTCTTCCACCAGCTCGCGGAGACCGACGAAAACGTCTCCATTGACGGTGGAGACGTCGATCGTGCCGGCGCCTTCCCCAGTCTGGCCAGTCACCTTCATCTGCTCGACAACTCCGCCCTGGATCGGAAGCTGGCACTTGACGTCGCCCCGCAGCGTGGAGAGGTTCACCCTCACACTGGAGCCATCGGGCACATGGAGGGTTGCACTCCCGCTGACCGTCCGCACGTTGACCGGGTAATCGACCGGCCCGGCAAAGTCGACCAGAACGTCGCCACTGGCCGCCTCCGCGCTCATGTTCGAGCCCTGGAAGCTGTAAACCGTGATGTCACCCGACGTTGTGCGCACGTTCGCCGCCGCCTCGACCTTGTCCAGGATCACATCCCCGCTCTTGGACTCGACCTTGAGGTTCTTGGCCTGGCAGTCGGAGACCTTGACGTCCCCCGAAGCGGTGTTGACCTCGACGAGCCCTTTGGCCTTGGTCACCCGGATATCACCCGAAGCAGCGTCCACGCGGACAGACTCGTTCGTCGCTGCACAAACCACGTCGCCGCTAGCAATGCGGACAACGACCGGTGTGCCTTCTGCCACCTTGATCGTCAGGTCTGTCGCCACATTGTTCTGGTTGTTGCGGAATGTGATCGCCTCGTCCGATTCCTCGATCGACGGCGTGTACCTGTCGCAAGCAGCTTGGGCCTCTTCCTCGTTGAACGCTGAGAATGTCGCCTCGATCTTGATGCTGCCGACTGGGTGCCCACCCTCGATGAACACGTCACCAGACCCCGTCTCGACCACCAGTTTCTTGCCTTCCGGTACCTGAAGCGGCAGATCGACCGTCTTGCCGATCCTCGTCCCAAAAACGATGTTTGCGAACGGGCCTTTGTGCTTGCGTGCGTCCTCAGCCGCGCCCTTGACCGCATCGACGCCCTTTTCGACACCGGTGCGGACCGTGTCGGCGATGTCTTTCCAGTTGACGTTGGTGCTGACTTCCTTCGCCACGGACTCGATACTGCCGATAAACCTCGAAAACGCGTCGTTCCGGGTCGATTTCGGTGGCCCGTCGACCGGGACGCCTTCTTCTTTCTCAGCTTCGCGCCGTGGCTCGTCCGCGGACGGGTCCGGGGCTTCCTGGAACGCCTCGATCAGCTCCGCCGCGTCTTCCGGCGAGAGCTTGCCCTCCTTCACCAACTGCATGATCCTTCTGACTTCGTCTTTCACTTCACACCGTTCCTTTTCATTCGTTCTTTGGCTTCTTGCGCCGTGATGCGCCCCTCTTCAAGCAGTTTGAGAATCCGTTGCTTTTGCTCCGGCTTGAGCGTGGCCCGCTTCTCCGGAACGATCGGTTCGAGCCCAAGGGCGTCGATCATCGCATCGACCCTGGCCCTGACGGTCGGATAGCTCAGCCCGAGCTCCTTTTCCATGGTGCTGATCACGCCCTTGCTCCGCAGGAACAGTTCGAGGATCTTCGTGTTCTCAGCGTCCAGCTGGGCCATCGGAGGCACTTTGAACCTGCCCCTGATCTGGACTCCCGACTCCTCAGACGTCAGCTCGCTGACGTAGAGCCGCTCACCAGTCACGGGGCAGGCGGCCGGTATGTCGTTCCACTTGTCTTTCGCCATCGAGCTTGACTCCAATACATGAGGATACTCACACATTTTGAGCCACGCTGCACCAACGATAAATTTTTCTTAAAAACAGGCCCTTTGAATGTGGAGATTATTGAGAGCGGCCGACACCTGGCCCGGAGAGATGTCGCTAACGCGCCTGCCCACGCCCGGTTCGACCACGGCCAGGTTCTCGCGGGGCGGTGCCCACAGGCGATGGATCCCGTGCCGAAAGAGCCCGACGACAGGCGTCTTCGAGTACGCCGCCAAGTGCAAGATCCCGTTGTCGAGCGTCAAGACCGCCTCGGCCCGCGCCAGGGCACCGACCACCTGCGGCAGGCTCAGCTTGCCGCGCAGGTCGGTGACTCCGAGCTCGTCGACCAGGCGGGACTCTGTCTCCACCCCGGCCCAAGGGGACTTCCGCTTCTTCAGCTTCGCACCCACAACACCGACGCTCAAACCCTGGGACTGCAGCGCTTCGACCGCCGTCATCCAGTGGGCCGTGGGCCAAAGCTTGGAGTCGAGGCTGGCCGACGTCGACACGAGCACGTCCGGAACATCGACGCCAGGATGTTCGACCGGCAGTTCGTAAGGCGGTACCGGGCCGTCCAGGTACGCTGCGCGGCAGAAGACCTCGGCGATAAAGCCAGACTCTAAGCAGGCGTGGGAGTTGGCAAAGTTCTGGGCCGTCCAGTCCAGGTCCTTCCAAAGTCGACCGACCTCGTCGTCCGGGAACGGCAGGTCCGCGCGACCGCACGAGTCCACGCACGGCCCGGCGACCAACCCAGACTCGCCAGCAAGGACGGCTGCCAGAGATTTCGCCCAGGCCGATGACTCTACATTCACAACAAGGTCGTACGGCCCTGCGTCTGTGGCGGAAAGGGCGCATGCGCGCGGTTCCTTGTCCCAAAGCTGGTGCACGCGCTCAAACCTGGTCGAGGCCATGGCCAGTTCCATGACCATCGGGCCGGTCCACAGGTCCAGGGGACACCCCGGGTACTTCCTGGACAGGGCCTGGGCAAGGGGGGTGGTGACGGCGAAGTTCCCAAGGGCGTCGTTCACGACCAGGGCGATCCGCGACCCCGGCGCGACACCTTGATCCTTGAATCGCCGCATAAGGAGCATTGTAGCTTGAGCGGGCGTGGTAAGTTCATAACGAGGATGTCAAAGTACTTAGGCCTCGACTGTGGAGGCTCGACGACGCGGGCCCTTCTGGTGGATTCAAGCCTTCGGGTTCTGGGCGAGGGTAGATCCGGCCCGGCCAACCTTGCGTCCACCGACGGCGAAGATATCGAAAGACACCTCCGCGAGGCGGTTTCAGGGCTCGAGCGACCCGACTTTGTGTTTGGGTGCTTCGCCGGCCTGCTGACCGAGGCTGACCGCCACAGGGCGGTCTGGTACCTGATGCGCACGATCGGCGGGGTCTGCGAGGCTGGGCCCGACTACTTCGCAGCCCTTGCCGCCGACGGTTCCACCGACGTGATCGTCATTGCCGGGACAGGGTCTCTCGTCGCGAGCAGGCTGGGTGAGGGCGTCGTCAAAAGCGGGGGTGGCGGCATCGTCCTATCCGACGAAGGGTCTCTGGCCGATATCGGTCGTCAGGTCCTGGCTAACGCGCTGCTTGGCCCCGTGCCGTTCGCTGGTCCGATGTCCGGTGTTCGAAGCGTCTGCGGGGACGTGTTCGGCACGACCGAGCCAAACGAGGTCATCGCCTCCCTTTACCGAGACGGTCCGATCGCTGTGCGACTCGCCAAAGTCGGTGTCTGGGCGATCCAGAACCAGGGCCAAGAGGAATGGGTCTCTGCCACCGTTGAGACTTCCCTCGCTCGATTGGCCGAACGATTGACCGCCCATATCGAGTCGCACCATGGTGGGGCGAAGAACCTGACTGTGAGGCTCACTGGCGGACTGTGGGAAGTGGATCCTGGGGCTGTTGCCAGGTTCAATGGGCTATGTCGCCCATACTTTTCTGGGCTCGGGATCAGCGGAATGCAAGCCAGCGTCTTAGTGATAGAGCCTGTCGTCGGGGCGGCCCGCCTAGCAAGAGAGTTGGATGAGCACGGAATCTAGAAACCCACGCAGCATCGGCCTGGACAAGATGTCCGCACGAGAGATCGTGAGGCTGATGAACGAGGAAGAAATGACCGTTATGCGGGCCATGTCCGCGGCAGAGAGCCAGCTTGCCGTCGTCGTGGAGAAAGCGGCCGAGGCGGTTGTCTCAGGCGGACGCGTCATCTATGTCGGAGCCGGCACGAGCGGCAGGATCGCCACGATGGACGCGGCGGAGATGCCTCCCACGTTCGGATCCGACCCTGGCCTGTTCGTCGCTGTCTCGGCGGGCGGCGAAGCTTCGGCAGGGACAGCCATCGAAGACGCAGAGGACAACGACTTTGCCGCTGTCGAAGCGATGAACGCCGTTCAGGTCTCCGCAAAAGACGTCGTGATCGGACTCGCGGCCAGCGGCAAGACCCCGTTTGTCATCGCCGCCTGCAGGCACGCGAGCCAAAAAGGCGCCTGGACCTGCGGCATTGCCAACAACCGCAAAGCGCCGCTCTTCGACACAGGACCAGAGGTGTTGACCGGGTCCACCAGGCTTAAGGCTGGAACCGCCCAAAAGCTCGCCTTGAACAGGGTCTCCACCGGAGCGATGGTCCTGGCCGGAAAGGTCATCGAGAACCTCATGGTCGACGTCAAGGCCAACAATCAAAAGCTTAAAGACCGGTGCGCAAGGATCGTCATGGAACTGTCGCCAGCCACCTTGGAAGAGGCGTGGGAGCTCCTGGAATCGCACGACTGGAACGTTCGCGCAGTGCTTGAGGCGCTCGCCGTCCCAGCCGTCTAGCGAGCCACCGGGCCGAAGAAAAACCGGAGCACGAGCGGTAGGCGGCTCGCCCATGCACGCTCGTTATGCTCCGCCCGAGGGTCTTCGTAGTACACAAAGTCCTTACCCTTGGTCCATCCGCGTGATACCTACCCCTGGGCAAACTGCTGACAGTCCACCACCATGTCCCTTCCCTCTCCTGTGCCCATGTCCAGCCACAGCTTCAGCTTGGGCTTGTTGGTCTCAGACTGGACCTGTCGCAACACGTACCGGTCGTCCCACCAGACACTGGGCGACATGATCGCCGCCATGCCAAACCGGTCCGGGTGGGAAAACGCCAGGTGGTAGGCCACGATCCCACCGAACGACGAGCCGCCGACCGCAGTGTTTTCCGGGCCGGTCAGGATCCTGAACTCAGTCTGGATCGCAGGCATCAGCTCCCTGGTCATGAACTTGGCGAACTCGTTGGCTTTTTCCATCGTCTCCAGCTCCGGCGGCAGCAGCAC
>CAZGER010000091.1:0-7401 GCA_964524565.1 uncultured Chthonomonas sp.
GGTTTGCTGGCCCGGCTTTCGGCATCTGCCCAGTATATCGTCGGTGCCGGTAAGTTTGGGGGGTTGTCCAAGCCTGCCCCCAACCCGAACTTCTTGATCGATGCCCCCGAAAAGTGGGTGAGGTCGACGCTCACGTTCGTGGGGGAGTGCAGCATCCTCATTTGGGAGTCGGCGCAGGCGCTTTTCCGTCGGCCGAGGGAGGTCGGCGAGACTCTGAGCCAGATGGCGTTCATCGGCATCAACTCGGTGCCGATCGTGGCCCTTACGACGTTCGCTTACGGGGCTGTCCTGGGGCAGTATTCGGCGGACATCCTGAAGACTTACGGGGCGACGAGTCTGGCGGGTCTGACAGTTTCTCTGACGATGGCCCGTGAGCTTGCGCCTGTCATCGCCGGGATCATGGTCGCGGCGCGGTGCGGTTCGGCGATGGCGGCCCAGATCGGCACGATGGCGGTCACGGAGCAGCTGGACGCGCTCCGTTCACTCAACGTTCCTCCGGTCAACTATCTGGTGCTTCCGAGGTTGGTGGCTGCGGTGACGATGTTGCCGATGCTCGGACTGATCGGGTTTTTCGCCGGGTGCCTCGGGGGCTATCTGGTGGCTGTGATGATGGGCGGTGTCGGGCACGGGGAGTTCCTTTCGTCGATCCAGCAGTACCTCAAGGTGACCGATGTCGGGTACGGGCTGGTGAAGACGGCCGTGTTTGGGTTTTTGACGGGTGTGGTCTCGTGCCAGCAGGGTCTGCGGGCCAAGGGCGGGGCGGTGGCGGTGGGCACGGCGACGACGCGGACGGTCGTGCTGACGATGGTCATGATCTACGTGCTGAACTACTTTATGACGGACATGTTTTTCCGGACCCACTAGGCGCGTGTACAATCAGCGCATGCGATCGGCGCTTCTTACAGTTTTGGCAGGGGCCACACTCCTTTTGTTGTCGGCCTGCGCGCCTCCTGAGCCGGAGGGAAGGGTCGGTGAGGAGAAGACCCCTGCGACCGCCGAGCCAACCACCTCTTCCGGGGGGTCTGGCAAGGGTTCCGGCCAAACGAACGCAACGCCTTCGGGCGGCTCTGGAGAGGGTGTCGGGATCATCAGTCCGGCAGCCGGCGGGATGGCACCGGTCACAGGGTCGGACTCTGTGACGGGAGCTGGCGGCGGGGTGCAGTCTGCGGCAAAAGACGCGGCCAAGAACGCCGCTTCGCAGGTGGGTGCGGGGTCGGTCGGGACGGACGAGTCGGGCGACTGACGGGGCAAACCTCCAGGCGCCTCGACGCGTCTAACCAGCGTGACCAGCGTCATTTTGGCGAGCGTCCTTGGCGGGCTTGTCGCACCGGGCGAGCACCAGCAACACGGCTTTTTGCGCCACTTTGACCTTGCCCGTCGGCCCGAGTTCAGGAGCGTCGGTCATTTTCGGATCGGCCCAAGGGCTTCGGGCGTTTGGATCTACGACGACTACGTTTTGACGTTGGGCGAGGCGGCCTTTGACGAGTCTGGCAAGCTGCGGGAGCCGGGGGACTGTGAGTTCGTGCTGGCGGACGGGGACGGGGCGGAGCACGCCTACCGGGGCAGAAACTGGATCGTCCCAAACATCCTTCGAGAGACGGTCGGCACCAAGGCGCTGGCGGCGAACGTGGCAGTGCTGAGGCTGGACCGCAAGGTGTCGATCCCTGGTGCGGGTCCAGCGATCCTTGGGTTTGGAAGACCTGGCGCGGGCGAGACGGTGACGATCGTCGGGTTTGGCCACAGGGGTCTCACCGGCAGCGGTCCGGACGTGGCGAAGTACGGGAGCGGGTCATCGGACGAACCTGCCAGGGGCATGGCTTTTCTTTCCAGGGTCGGCAAGGATACATTGGAGGAAACGTTGCTCGCCAGGCCGGTTTCTGGGGCAGAACTCCAGGGTGTGGCGTCGTACGGCGACGAGGGCGGCGGTGTGTTCGGGTACCAGCGGGGTGAGTGGCGCCTGGTGGGGCTTGTCGGCCAGGCCAGGGCAGACCACAGCTCGACGGCGTTCGTTTCCATCGCCCCGCACACAAGGCCGGTGCTAAAGGGTGTCGTCCAGGGCCAGTGGGCCGACTTTTTGGGGGTCAGCGGGACTTTGCCAGGGCGGTTGTGAACCCTTTGACGTATTCTGGCAGGCTTAGTTCTGCGCGCCAGCCCAGGTCGGACTGGGCGCGTGACTCGTAGGCCAGGGAGGTGAAGCGCTCGCCTTTGCGCTCCGGGATGAACTCGTAGGGGTGGTCGAACATCTCGGCGACTTCGAGGATCGTCCAGTTCTTTCCGCTGCCCAGGAGATAGCCGTCGCCCTTGCCTTTTTCGGCGGCCAGTACCAGGCCCCGAACGATGTCGTCTACGTGTGTGAAGTCGCGCTTTTGGGTGCCTGGGGTAACGATGGGGATCGGGCGGCCCTCGCGGACGCACTGTTCGAAGATGCCGATGACCGCGGCATACGATCCGGACAGGATTTGCCCTGGGCCATAGACATTGTAGAAATAAGTGACGGCGTAATCAAGACCGAACCATTCATCCATGTTCTTGATCAGCTCGATGTTCTTGGCTTTGAACCAGGCGTAGGGCGAGAGGTTCTCGTCTGCGCCCTCGTTTCCAAATTTGGAGCTAGAACCTGCATAGACCAGTTTGCACCCGTTCCTGCGGCAGTAGTCGATCGTCTGGAACGTGCCTGTCTGGTTGGACCGGGAGCAGAAGTCGATGTCCTCAAAGCTGCGCACGATGCGGGAGAACTCGCCGAGGTGGAAAACTGTCTTGGGGACTGCGCCGAGGAACTCGAACCCGTCCCATGTGGAGCCTTCGAAGTAGGCGACCCTGGGATCGTCCAGGTGCCTGGACCGGTCGCTGGTGAAGTAGTTGTCCAGGCTCACCACACGCACGTTCGGGTCCGACTTGAGCAGTTCGGGGACCAGGCGTCCGCCGATGAAGCCTGCTCCGCCGGTCACGAGAACTAGGGAGTTGGCTTCGGCGTCGCGCCAAAACGTTCGGTCAGACGCGGGGCTGTTCAAGGGTTTCGCGCACATGGATCTTGGAAGCATCCTCTAGATTCGGTCGTCCGGCCCGTTTAGTAGGCCCCACGTCCCATCAACATCGATTTGACCGTTCGGACGAGCAGCCACAGGTCTCGGCGGAACGTGGTCGTCCAGTAGTACTCCTCGTTCAGCCGGATGCGTTCGTCGTAGGAAACCTCGCTCCTGCCGCTGCACTGCCAGAGTCCGGCGCAGCCGGGTCGCATCTTGTCGTAGGTGTCGCGGCGGTCGCCGTACCTTTCGACCTCAGAGAGGAGCATGGGGCGCGGGCCGACGATGCTCATTTCGCCTTTGAGGACATTGATCATCTGGGGCAGCTCGTCCATGCTGGTCTTTCGGAGAGTCTCGCCAAAGCGGATGAGGCGGGGGTCGTGTTCCAGCTTGAAGTTCTCAAGGAACTGCTTTTTCAGTTCCGGGTTTTGTTCCAGGATCTGGTCGGCGTTTCGCCGCATGGTCCTGAACTTGGCCATTTTGAAGGATTTGCCGTCTTGGCCGATCCTTGGGCTGAAGTAGAGGACGGGCCACCCGTCGCCGATGAGGACGACGAGGCTCAGGAGCGCATAGACGGGCAGGAGGACGATGATCACGAAGACCGAAAACACGATGTCGAAGATGCGCTTGAGCACCTTGTACGAAGGCTCTTCGTACCTTGGCCTTGGCCGTTGCTGATGCTCCATCCTTGCTCCGACCGTCCGGATCGTTCCCGTATCGTCCATTTTCAAAACAAACCTTGGATGGTTACGGTTCACAATCCGTGCCGCAAGCACCCGCGAAAGAAAAAGGTCTGCCCTGCATAGCTGCAAAGCAGACCTGAGTATACCGGCACCGGGTGCGTGGGGCCGCTAGTTCAGTTGGTGGGGAAGCCGGACGTTCTCGGGTGACGCCAGGTCTGAAAGGAAGCCTGTGTCGGGGCCCGTGACCAGCCTGCCGCTGTTGGACGACTGGGCGGAATAGAGACCTGCCAACGCCGCGCCGAGGACGGCGAACGCGAGGCCGGCGCAGGCGAACGCCTTTATCTCAAACAGGACCAGGTCGCCGAACTCGGAGGTGGAGAACCTGTCCCACCACGTGAGTTCCTCGCTGACGGAGGGCTTTGCCTGGTTGAGAGGCAAGATGATGATCTGTGTCGGCTGGTAGACCGGAGCCGGCTTGCGTAGCGCACCCATGATGGAATGATCGGTGCAACGTCCGGGCCAATTTAGACCAACTCCATAGGTAGGGTTGCCAGCAAGTCCAAAACCTGGTGACAAGACGGTCGTCTGGCAGGAACTTCCAGGTTATTGGCGGCGTTACTCGACGGTCACCGACTTGGCGAGGTTCCTGGGCTGGTCGATCTCGCAGCCGAGCTCGCGGGCCATGTGATAGGCCAAGAGCTGCATGGGGATGATCGAGAGCATGGCGTTGAGGTAGGGATCGCCAGCCTGGGGAACTTTGACGACTGTCTGGGCGACGGCGTCCAGGGCCTTCTCATCGGAGGTCGTGACGGCCATGACGTGTCCGCCCCTTGCCTGGACCTCGCGGATGTTGCTGACCAGTTTCTCCCTCAGATCGGTGTCTGTGGCCCCGCAGACGGTGAGGACCCCGTCGGTGATGAGGGCCAGCGGGCCGTGCTTCATCTCCCCGGCTGGGCACTCCTGGGTCGGGACGTAGGCGATCTCTTTGAGCTTGAGGGCGGCCTCGTAGCTCACGTTGGCATCGGCTCGGCGCCCTAGGAAGAAGACAAGGCTGGAGTCTTTGAACCGCGCAGCGACCTCTTTCACCTTGTCTTCGGTCTCCAGGGCCTGTTGGGCATGGTCTGGCAGGTTGCGCAGGAGCCGGACCGCGTGCTGGACGTTCACACCGGGGGTCTCGTTGACTTTGGCGATGTGCAGTCCGAGGAGGTAGAGGACAAGGGACTGGGCGAGGTACGCCTTGGTGCTGGCGACGGAAACCTCTGGCCCGGCTTGGGTGAAGAGGCACCTGTCCACCTCGCGGGCGATGCTGGATCCGACGACGTTCACGATCCCGAGGGTGCGGATCCGGCGTTCTTTGCACAGGTGCAGGGCAGCCAGGGAGTCGGCCGTCTCTCCAGACTGGCTGACGAACACCGCCAGGGACCGCGGCGAGAGGGGGGCGTCGCCGTAGCGGAACTCGCTGCTGTAGTAGACGTCGGTGGGAAGCTGGAGCATCCGTTCGAACAGGTATTTGCCCATCAGCCCGGCGTGGTAGGCGGTGCCGCAGGCGATGATGTTGATCCGGTCGATCTCCTGCCAGACATGGTCGCTGAAGAGGCCCTCCAGGAGCAGGTCGTTGCCCGTGATGCGTCCGGCCAGGCACTGGCGGACGACCTGCGGCTGCTCGTGGATCTCTTTGAGCATGAAGTGCTCATAGCCTCCCTTTTCGGCGGCGGAGGCGTCCCAGTCCACCTCGAACGGTTCGAGGGTGACGGGTTTTCCGTCGAGGGTCGTGACGTTGACGCTGCCGATCTCAATCGAGGCGACGAGGTCGTTGTCCAGCACGGCCACCTTGCGGGTGTAGGGCAGGAGGGCCGGAATGTCGCTGGCGACCATCGCCTCGCCTTCTGCGTAGCCGATGACGAGGGGGCTGGCGTTCCGGGCGCACACCATCTAGCCCGGTTGACGGCGGTGCGGACGGCGTCTTCGAGCGGGACACCCTCGGAATACGCGACCCCAATGACGTGGGCGGCGACCTCCGTGTCGGTCTCGGACTGGAACACATGGCCGACGCGGACGAGCTCTTCTTTGAGCTCCAGATAGTTCTCGATGATCCCGTTGTGGATGAGGGCGATCTCACCGAACTGGTCGAAGTGGGGGTGTGCGTTGAGGTCTGTCGGGCCGCCGTGGGTGGCCCATCTTGAGTGGGCGATGGCCGCGTGGGACTCTGGCTTTTCGCTCTCGACGAGTTCTTGAAGCTGGTTGAGTTTTCCTGCCCTTTTAAGGACTTTGATGTGCCCGTTCTCGCGGTAGGCGACGCCTGCAGAGTCGTAACCGCGGTATTCGAGCCTTTTGATCTGATCGATCACGACTTGGACAGCGTTCTTGGGCCCGATGTATCCAGCAATCCCGCACATTCTATGTGAAAGTATGGCTCACGGGGGAACCCCGCTCAGGCCAGGCTGATCGGCCGGTCAGTTGTGAGGCGCTGTCGTTGGCCCGGTCCAGCAAAAATACGGGGTTTTCCACAAAAGCCGCCAGCTTCGGCACAGTGACAGACCGGTTGTTATACTGGGTCTGGATCTGTGCAATTTCAAGCACAGGCATTGGACAAGGAGACCAACAAAGAAAATGAGAAACTTAGCTTTGCTTGCACTGGCAGCGTTATCGGTGCCGGTTTTGGCTGCAGGACAGTTCGTCCAGTCGTTCACGGGTGGTTCCAACTTCACTTCTTTCTATGGCTCGGCACAGGCAACACCGGACATGGTGGGGTACAGGTTCACGGCTAACACGAACCTGTTTGTGACCGATCTGGGGATGTGGATCGCCAGTCCGACGAACCCTGGGCTCGACCAGGTCCACCGGGTGATCCTGTGGGACACGAACGCGGCGAGCATCGTCGCTTCCGCTGTGGTGGACTCGACCAGCACCGTGATGGGTGACTGGGTCTTTACGGCCATCACTCCCGTCGCCCTGACGTCCGGCACGAACTACACGATCGCTGCCGACTACTGGACCGGCGGTCTGGACTGGTACAACTCCGGCGCATCGTCGGTCACGTTTGACAGCGACCTGAGCTTTGTCACCAGGCTCGCACCGACGGCGATCAACATGGGCTACGTGATGCCGACGCTGACCGCGACCGGAAACGGCCGTTTTGGCCCGAACTTGATCACGGCCGCGATCCCTGAGCCGGCCTCGATGGCTGTCCTCGGGCTTGGCGCCCTGGCCCTGTTGCGCAAAAAACGCAAGGTCTGACAACGCGACCAAGACAGTCCCGCGGCCCGGCGAAAATCCGGGCCGCGGCTGCGTTCCCGGTGCGGTTTCTCGCCGACTGGTACCCTCGCAGCTTCAAATGGGCTTGCTCAAAGTCATTCCCCTGGGAGGTTCCGGCGAAATCGGTAAGAACTGCACCCTCCTGGAGACCGACGACCAGATCATCGTCCTCGACTGCGGGCTCTCCTTCGTAGGGCGAGCGATACAGGTGCCGGTATCAGGCAAGTAGGAGATCTGGCACTCGATATCAACGCACGAAGAGCCCGTCGCGGCCCGCGCCAGATTGCTCTCACGCCACGTGAATTTGATTTACTCCTTTATATGATGAAACATCACGACCAGCCAGTGACTCGACGAATGCTCGAGCGCGATGTATGGCATGACGTCTCCCGTGCCACGCCACTCGACAATGTCATCGACGTCCACATCGCCCACTTACG
>CAZGER010000092.1:0-2513 GCA_964524565.1 uncultured Chthonomonas sp.
AGCGATCGGATCGCGCGACCTACCAACCTCGACCTCGTCGGCCGGTCGGTACCGAACGGCCCGGTCGTCGTCGTGGTCGCCGTGGCCGAAGGCGCGGAACGTCTTGCACTCGACAATGCTCGGGCCCTTGCCGGACCTGGCATGGTCGACAGCCATCATCACCTTGTCGTAGACATCGATCACATCCTGGCCGTCGGCGATAAAACCCGGGATCCCGTAGCCGTCCGCCCTCCTGGCAAAGTCCTCCAAGTTGTATTCCAAATGGGCCGGTGTGCCGTATGCCCAGTGGTTGTTCTCAACAATGGTCACCACCGGAAGTTTGTGGACAGCGGCAAAATTGATCGCCTCGTGGAAAACCCCCTGGGCCGTAGAGCCCTCACCGTTGTAAGTGACCGCGACAGTGTTCAGACCGTTGAGCCTGTCCGCGAGCACGACGCCGGCCGCGGCAGGGATCGTTCCCGCCAGCATCGAGGTCGAGTGGATGATCCGGTTGGACTTGCTGCCGATATGGCTCCAGTTGTCCCTGGCCCTGCCCGGAGAGGTCGCCTTTCCCCAAACCTGGGCGCAAACCTCTTCGATGCTCATGCCCTTCCTGTCTGGGTTGTCCCAGCCGCTACGGGAATCCTTCAGGAAGAACGCCGGCATGTCGCGGTGGATCGGGCTGATCCAGTCCATCGGCTCCAGGCCGAACAGCGACCCGACCAAGATGGCCTCCTGGTTGTGGGATGAGTACAGCGTCCCCCTGAGTCGGCCTCGCTTCTTCTCTTTGATGAGCCGGACATCGAAATATCGGGCTAGATAAAGCTGCTTGAGAAGTTCTTCGAAATCAGCCTTGGTCAGCTTTGCGCTGGGTCGCTCTCCGGCACCGATAGCCGGGTTTTCTCTTTGGGCTGGGTCTGCGCTGGTACTAGTTGCCAAGTGGGCTTGCTCCTGTCCCTTCGGGCGACTGACACGCTTGCAGGGTGGGGAAAAGTGAGGTGATTCTACCAAGTCAGGGTCTGCTATCTGAGATTGTCGGAGCCAAAGGCCCATGCTGCAGGGCAACAAAAAGACCGCCCCGGGGTTTCACCCGGAGCGGCCCGTTTTTCAGACCCTGGCCTAAGCCTTGGTCTTGTTCGTTTTGATCCGTTCCATGACACCGGCGAACCCGATGTAACCGACGAACTCGTCGATCTGCTCGTTCTTCGAGTTGAAGAACTTCACGGTCGGAAGGGCCGACACACCGTACTTTTGGAGCACGGCCGGTTGCTGGTCTGCGTCGACGTGGACAAGGACGACGTCCTTGGTGAGCTGTTTGAACTCTGCGCTTTGAAAGACTTCACGGTCCATCATGTTGCAAGCGCCTCACCACACTGCACCAAAGTCCACGATCATCAGCTTCTTGGCCTTCGATGCGATCGCGAACCCCTTGTCAATGTCGGTGATCCACTTGCCCAGCGACA
This sequence comes from uncultured Chthonomonas sp., assembly GCA_964524565.1. Lineage (GTDB taxonomy): Bacteria > Armatimonadota > Fimbriimonadia > Fimbriimonadales > Fimbriimonadaceae > UphvI-Ar2. The sequence continues at coordinate 1,443 of CAZGER010000092.1, forward strand.
TGTCCTCAAGCTTCATCTCCTTCGACCCGGCTGGCGGATTGAACGCGAACAACTCGTTTGCCGATGTCGCCAGCTTGACGCTGGAAACGTTCATGACTGTCGTCACCGAACCGGAGGCGGACTTGCTCGTGAACTCGGCCTGCTTGGCCAACCCGTCTGCCTGGTCGACATAGAACACAGAGCTCATGTCGGCAGTGTCAGGGTAGCTGGCGTTGACGACGCTCAGAGTCATGCCACGGCGGGTTTTTGTGCCGCCGTCCTTGGTGACCAGCTTGGAAAACGCCTTCTCGTCGTAAAACGGTAGCCAGGTGGATGTCGACTGGTCGGCGAACAGGGCCCGGAAATCTTGGGCGGTCTGCGGCTTGACGTAGTAGGAGTTCTCCTTCTTGTCGAGGGTCGTGATCTTCTCGCCGTCTGCGACGGTCAACTGGCTGGCGGTCTCAATGCGTGCTTTGTTCGGCTTTGCCAGAGCGATATCGACCTTAGCCGCATCGCCACCAACTACCGTGACCGTGTACGAGGCCTGGAGGCCATCGGCCTTGCTGAGCTTGGCGACAAACTCATCGAGGGCGGATGAGTATGAGGAAGCAACAGCAACCAAAGCGGCCGCAAGAACGCCTGTTCCAGCAAGAATTGCTTTTTTCATGTTCTTTCGGTCAGCTCCTTGAGGCGCGGACGCCTCAATATTGATTCTACACGGATCGGGCTCCGTGAAGTTCCATTGGACTAGAATGCTTCCCATGCGCCTCCCGGTTCCGCTCATCGTGGTGATCGGTCTGTTTGTGGTCCTTTGTGCCGCGTTCAACACCTCCACCCCCTACCGCAAAGGCGGCGCCTACATCAGCGGTTCCACAAGAAACCAAGACACCGGCCAGGTCGAACCGGCACGGATCCCCGACATAGGCGCCCCGGACGAACGACAGCACGCCAACTACGTCCGCCACCTGATGGACGGCAAAGGGTTCCCCGTCCTCGTCCCCGGCTCGCCGGACCTGGGCGAGACGTACCAAAGCCACCAGCCGCCCCTGTACTACGTCATCGCCGCAGGCTGGTGCAAACTCCTCGGCGCAG